>JBKJTI010000236.1:0-6154 GCA_046590425.1 Cypionkella sp.
TTCCTTGGCAACGCTTTTCGGGCTTTTCACCATTGCGACAATTTCTGGTCCGGTGATGCCGTGGTAGTCTATGCCGTCGGTCTTGTGTGTATCGCGTGATCCGAACCCGCTGCAAAATACAGGGGTATCAGTCGCAGGCTTGGCCCGCGTCAGTGTCTCTTGCATTGTCATATGATCCCCTCACGCGCTTGTGAGGGTGTTAACGATACCGTCCAGATCAGTCTCTTTGACCATCCAGCGCCGCCCGTTGCGGGTCGCTGGAATCTTGCCTTCTATGGCCGCGCCCCAAAGCGCACGATAGGAAACAGGGGTGCCGCGTGTAGCCAAAACCAGCGCGGCGTCAGTGAGGGGGAGGGTTTTTTCGATCACGTTTAGCTCCATGCAATTTTTTGCACTTGCGGAACTTTTATTGCCGCCCCATCATAGGGGTATTCAATCGGCGCTTGTTTCCGCAAGCCAGACTACATTAGGCCCGTTCTTCAGTTTGCCGCTGAAGGGCGGGCCGCTCATTTTGTAGGTGACTCTCACGCTACCCCTACACTTTGGGGCATTGCATACTATAGGGGCAAGCTCAATTTTACGTTTTTTTTCCATTTCTTGTGCTTGAGGCACCTTTCCGCGCGTCACATCTGCCACCAGCGCCGTTTTCTCTGGTCCGCAAGCATGGGCACGAGCTGATCAAGACGCTTGCCGCGTTCATCGGCTAGCGCCTCCGCGACGGCCAGATGCGCCCGATGCCTCTTTTCTATATTCTATTCTTCTACTTCAGGGGGTTTTAAGCCTTTGTTGTTACAGGGAAACAAAGTGTCGAAGGTGAGCAATCGCGGGTGTAGGGTGAGCAATCGCGGGTGAAAGGTGAGCAATCGCGGGTGAAAGGTGAGCAATCGCGGGTGAGGTGAATTGCAAAGGTGAGCCTTCACCCTTAGCCTTCACCCATGGCCAAGCTAACCACCCTCGATGCCGTGCGGATGAACCGCGCCTATCCCGACGCAATCGTTGCGGCTGGTGAACTGGTGGACTTGCGTTTCGTATCGGGCAACGCCCTGAGCTTACGCGCCGCCAAGCTGTTTTGTCTGTTGATCCATGAGGCAGGTGTAGCCGTTGCCGACCAGGTGCAACACAGGATCCCCTACAGCGTTTTGAACGATACCTTTCACAAGAGCCGCGATGAGCTGGCCGAGGCTGTAATGGAGCTGCACAGCACCGTCGTTAGCGTCCAGTTGGTGAGCCGCCAAGGCCGCGCCTATACCAAGTCCGGGCCGATCCTGAGCGATGTTGAACGCGAACCCGACAGCCTCGATGATGCCGAGATCAGATTTGAATTTTCGCCTGCCATGCGCCGCGTTATTGCCGACAGCACCCATTGGGCCGCCGTGTCGCGCCGTGCCGTGCTGAGCTTTGAGAGCCGCTATTCGCTGCGCCTGTATTTGTTCCTGAGCCTGCGCGCGAACTTGCGCAAAGTGTCTGAGGATATTGCCCTCGATGATCTGCGCGCGCTGTTGGGCTTGTCGGGCGATACCCTGAGCCGTTGGCAGGATATGCGCCGTTTTGTTTTAGATCGTGCCATTGCTGAGATAAACCACCTTGCGGGGTTTCATGCCGCCTATGAACCGATCAAGCGGGGCCGCCGGATCAGCGGTGTCAGGCTGGCATGGGGTTTGAAAGATCGGGCTGAGCTGGTGAAGGCACAGAAGGAACTAGAACGCCCGCGTATAGGCCGGACAGCCCGCCGCGCCGGACTGGTGGAAACCATCGCCGAAGAACGGCACAGGCTGGCCGAGAGTTTGGCCAATGCGCCCGGCCTAAGCTGGACTAGTGAGCCGGACCATATAGGCCGTCATGAGCCGGATCAGAAACCACCTAGGCCAAGGGGTGAGCCGTGATGCCTAAGCTATCGCCACGCGACGCTGTGAAGGTATATCAGGTGAGCCGTGCAACGCTCACAAAAGCCTTATCAGACGGCAAGATAAGCGCTGAGAAAACCGACGCCGGGCATTGGTTGATTGATGCATCAGAGCTTGCGCGGGTGTATGCGCCAAGAGCGTCGCAGAAAGCCGTGAGCCGTACTAGTCCGAGTCAAGTGAGCCGCGATGAACCGGGCAAGAGAGCTGGGCCAGATGCCGCTGATATGGCCTTGAGACTTGCGCGCGCCGAGGCCGCCCTTGATGCCGAACGCGAAAAGAACGCCCTGCTACAGCGCCACCTTGATGATGTTCGCCGTATGTTGCCCGCGCCGGATGCAGCGCCTAAGAGCCGCCGGTGGCTCTGGTGACGGCAAGATCACAGAGAACGGTCGCCCGTGAAAGAGGACTGCCCGGCGCGCGAGTCTTAGCATCTAGCCTTCTCCGAAGGCGACTAGTAATGCAGCCCGTCTCACGACCGCAGCTTTCGCAGCTTCTTGAGGACAATTCGAGGATCGGCAATCACTCGTTGCAACTTGATTATGCCGTCCTTCCAGCGCCCAAGCGAATTGTAGGGGTAGCGCTCCAACTCCGGCCAGAGACGCTCAATGATGGCATGAGCGAGACGGCTTGTCAGCTTCCAGTCTTGTGGCAATCGCATCATCAATTCGACTGATCTCGTTGTAATGAATGGAGCAAAACGGAGGAGAACAGGGTCGCAGCAAAACTGAGAGCCATACCAAGGAGCGTAGCGGTCTTCTAGATAAACAAGATCGAGGATTTCCAACGCACTCAAAAAAGACATACTGTCTAAGTGATGGCTAAGCGCATCTACAATGGCATCCGTACGGGGCAAGCCTAGTCTATCCGCTAGAAACTGAGGGGTCAGCTGCGTGTCTACTGTATCATAATCACGCAAAATCGGCGGGCGTGCAATTTCGCCACCTGCGCCACCAATGAAGATGTGCGTCTTCGCTATGGGCCAGACACTCGGATGAAACTTCGCGTTAGAATCTCCGACACAGTGTCCTCCGCGACGGATGTAGAGGGACTGTTGGTCTTCAGACGCGACCAACCTTGGTAAGGCAATATGGCTCAATCCCAATTCAGTTGCTATGCGTTTTGCGGTGATTGTGTCTACCTCATGCCGATCGCCTCCTGTCACAGTCAGAAGATCAATATTCGCGAGATAAGGCCGTGCGCAGGCAAGCATCGTCCTAGTATCGAGTCCTGCCGTCAAGGCCAGTGCCAATTTCTTCGGTTGGCCAATGAGGGCCTCAATCTGGGCTTGGATGATGCAGATGATTTCGGTAACGCTCTCAGAAAGGTCATCGGCTGTTTGCTGTCTCGACTTTGGCCAGACGCGTCTTACTTCCCATCGGTCGAGATCAAGGCAATGGTTCGGCAAAAGTCTATTGATCCCATGATGCGCCGTCAGACCCGCCGGGAACCAGCCCTCGCCGTCGATGCCAAGTCGGTCGAACGATGCTTTGTCAAAGCGGCAGTCATAGTCCTTAGCATCCAGCAGGGCATAGGCCGTCGATCCGGCCATGCGCGCTCCCGCGTCATAGACGCAAGTCACCTGAGCCGAACAATCGGGATAGATCCTATTCTGGCCACCGGCGGTCTGAATCCACAGAAATCGTCCCCCCAGAGCCCGAAGCAAATCACTCGAAAAAGCATCGGGATCGGCCTGTGATCGTGCAGGCATCTGCCAAGAGGTCTGGATCAGGCATCGTCCAGCCAGATCAATAGGGAAACCAAGCAGAATGCCAGTTGCCAGCCCTTCACTATCCGTCACCCTGATCATCGGAAGGTCGGGGCCGACGCTCAACCATAGCGCTCCGACTGCCACACTACCGGGGGTTTTTTCTTGGCACAATTTGTACTGCCAAGGATCAAGGACAACGCTTGCCATGGCTCACCTGTACCTGTCGAATACGATCATCATTGCAAAGGCATACATGTCAGATATTTAGCAAACAAGGACATTCTCAGCGCAGAACCGCCGCTTTTCTGGCGTGGAATTGACTGCGGCGTACAGATCTTTCAACGTTCCACCCTAAAATTGCCTTGCTTTGGCCCGTTGGTGGCATTGGCTTGATTTACACTTATTAGATTACTATTTTTTACATGTAGATCGCCGTTTTAGGCCGTATTTTCGGTACGAGTCATGCTGTGAGTGCATAGCGAGAGTAAAAAACGGCCCTAAATGGGTGTTTTGTAAAGCGCCAAAATTTAAGCCATTGTTTTCATTACATATCCGTTTTTCAAATATATTACATAATTGTGCTTATAGGATGATAGCGCTAACATTTCAGCTCGATCTCGCGGGCCTCTCGCACCAGCTCGTTGAGCATACGCCGCTCGTTGATCCATTCCTGCGCCCGCATCCCATGCCGCCAGGACGGATGCGTCTTGCCAGCCAGATGCCCGCCACCAGCGCCGTGAAACCGGCAGACGCGCCAGCCGGTGACGGCAGGGCCGTTGCAACGCTTACCCGTCCGCTTTGAATGTGCCGTGCATCTGGGGGCCGCATTGGCCGCGTTCATGGGGTTGTCGTCATCTTTCATCGCGCCCCCTCCCCCCCGTCTGGACGTTGCCGACGATAGCCTGTCCGCCGTCTGCAACATTGACGTGCTGCACGATCACCCGCTGTTCCCCGCCTGTCCGGTGTTTTCTCAGGGCCTCGACCTGGGCCGCGAACGTCCGGGCCAGCTTATTGAAACCGGTGTAATGAGCTTGGATCTGGGGCAGGTTGTCGCTCGTCGCCATCCATCTGCCCGCCCGGATTGTCGCGACGTGCGTTGCCGCCATCTGCACCGCAAGCATGCGCTCGACAGGATCACGCGGGGCCATATCGCGGATGATCGAGAGAAGAAAATGCCGCTCGTCATTAGATGCGCCTGCGTCCCCCGCCTCGTCGGGTTTAAGCACTTTCAGACAATGGCTCAGAAGGGCGTTGGCCTGATCCTTGTCTGCAGTGCCAAATATTTCTGATAAGGCGTTCTCGCGGGTGAGAGTGATGTTATGCCCTTTTTTGGCAGAGCCGCTTAACTTTACCCCAAGATCGTCTGCTTTGGCCTTTTCGATCTGTTCCATGCTGAACCTTTCGTTGCCCTCAAGGGCGATATGTGGGGTGTGGAGGCCCTTTGTCTGTTCCACCCACTCTCTGCGCGCTTTGACGTTGATCCCGCCCTGTGGTGGCCTCTGTGGGGAGTCCGGTAGGGTAACGGCCACCGCACCTGGTAAAGTGTAGGAAGTGTAGGAAGTGTAGGAATCCCACGTTCCAGAGGTATTGCGCGCGTATGTGCGTATGTGCGCCCCATACGTCCCAAATGTAGCAAACATACACTTCCTACACTTCCTACACTTCCTTGGCCTATCCAGTGGAAAAGGCCAGGACAATGCCCGGCCTTTAATCCCATGTTCTTCTTTATCTTAAAGCTCCATTCTCAAGCCAAGGAACCCCGCACCACGATTGCGCCGGATCGTTTGAAACCCGCGCCCCTTCACTTCCTTTTGGAGTGTGCGTAGCGTCCAAGATTGTAGCCCTTGGATTTCGCACCATTGCTTGAAACGGTGGTGCAGGTCGGTGGTGGTAGTGAACGCGTCAGGGTCTTTGATCGTCTCATCCGCAAGAAATTGGCCTAGCGTGTCCTCATCATCGAAGTATTCATTTGATGCGCCCGATACGCTTACCGGGATTTTCAGCCCGTCGCGCTGCCACTTGATCGCGCCCTCAATTGCCCATTGCAGGATCATGGGTGCTTCGGCCCATAGCTTATCCTCTAAGTGCAGGTCGCGCTTTTCAGCCGGGAACGTCACGGTGAACGGTATCAACATGACACGCGCGCGGATTGCCTCATCCACGCCCTTGAATGACGGCATGTTATTGCCCGCGATGAACAGCGACAGTTGCGGATCAAAGTCAAAGAAGTCGCCCCGCATGAACCGCGCCGTGATTGTGTCGCCGCCTGTCAGGTCTTTGATGGTGCTTTCGTCCCATGTCTTGCCCTTGGGTATCTCGGACGCCACGACAAGACGCGCGCCTTGCAGCCCTGCAAGGTCGGTCGGGTGCTTTTCGCCGTTGGTGTTTAGGAAGGTCGCCGCGTGTGCCCGCCGCGCATAATCGCCCCATATCTTGAACAGCGTATTCAGGAACACCGATTTCCCGTTGCGCCCGGTGCCATACAGAAAGAACAGCTTATGTTCCCGCGTCTCGCCTGTCAGCGCATAGCCCGCCGCCCGCT
>JBKJTI010000291.1:0-8026 GCA_046590425.1 Cypionkella sp.
ACGGTGCCGGTTGGCATGCCGTCTCTCCTATCTCAACCCTCCCGAGGCGATATTACCCCGGGCCGTGCAATCCAGGTCTTCCGGGCCAAGTCAGGCGTTCAGAAAGTCTGTCGTCACAGTTGAAATCATGCCAAACCTTAGACGAAAATCAAGCACGGAGATTCGGGTGAGAAACGCTGCACTGACTTTAGGCCTGATTGGCGGCGTTTTGGCCATGATTGTTGGGTTTTTCGGCTATGGCTATACCGAGTTCGTTGCGCGCAACGGCGCGATTGGCGATATCGGCAGCCAGGTGGATCATCCGATGGTGATCAAACTGGCCAGTTTTCTGGCCCCGATCCTCGCAATTGCGGGGGCGGCGATGGCGCGGTCGCAAAATATTCCGGCTGGAGTTTTGATGCTGGCCTCGGCGGTGGGGATCTATGTCGCCTTCGGATTCAACGTCTTCACGATGTTTCCGATTGCGATGTGCGGTCTGGGTGGCGCACTGGCAGTTGCCGCGCGGCAACCTGACAGCCATTAAACAGGGCCGCCTCGGGGGGCATCGAGCCCCCGCTCAGCGGCGCTGCCGGGGATCGGATTTGCTCTTTTCAAAATACTCCCTCCGTAGGCTTCTGCTGGAGCCGCAGGAGCCTCCGGCAGGAGTATTTGGACCAATGTGAAATTGGCCAGAGTTTTAATGCCCCGAAGGCGGTAGCGCTGCAAAGCCAAACTCGGCCAAAGCCTGATCCAAGCTGATCGTCTCGGTGCGGTTGTCGCCCAAGCGGCGCACCGAAACCGTGCGATCTTCGACCTCTTTCATGCCCACAGCGAGGATCACCGGCACCTTGCCGACAGAATGTTCGCGCACCTTGTAGTTGATCTTTTCATTGCGGGTGTCAGCCTCGGCCCGTACCCCGGCTTTGATCAACGCGTTGGTGATCTCATGCACGAACGGGTCGGCGTCGGACACGATGGAGGCCACCACGACCTGACGCGGGGCCAGCCAGAACGGCAGTTTTCCGGCGTAGTTTTCGATCAGGATGCCGATGAAGCGCTCGAACGATCCAAGGATCGCGCGGTGCAGCATATAGGGGCGATGCTTCGCGCCATCTTCACCAACATATTCCGCATCCAGCCGCACCGGCAGGTTCGGATCGACCTGGAAGGTGCCGCATTGCCATTTACGGCCAATCGCGTCGGTAAGTTTGAAATCCAGCTTGGGCCCGTAAAACGCGCCTTCGCCGGGATCAACCTCATAGGGCACCCCTGCGGCCTTGATCGCGGCCTCCAACATCCCCTCGACCTTATCCCATGTCTCATCCGAGCCGATGCGGACATCCGGGCGAGTGGAGAATTTGATCTCAAAGCCGTCAAAGCCGAGGTCTTTATAGACGCTGGCCAGCAGTTTGATGAAGGCTTCGCATTCGCTGCCGATCTGATCTTCGGTGCAGAAGATATGCGCGTCGTCTTGCACAAAGCCGCGCACCCGCATCAGCCCATGCATCGAACCCGAGGATTCGTAGCGGTGGCAGGAACCGAACTCGGCCAGCCGCAGCGGCAGGTCGCGATAGCTTTTCAAACCTTGGTTGAAGATTTGCACATGGCAGGGACAGTTCATCGGTTTCAACGCGTTGATGCGCTTTTCTTTCGCGCCTTCCTCGTCGACTTCAACGATGAACATATTCTCGCGGTAGGCCTCCCAATGTCCGGATTTTTCCCAGAGCACGCGGTCAACCACTTGTGGCGTCTTGATTTCTTTATATCCAGCGGCTTTCTGGCGACCGCGCATGTAGTCTTCCAACTGCCGGTAGATCGTCCAGCCATGCGGGTGCCAGAACACCATGCCGGGGGCTTCGTCCTGAATGTGGAACAGGTCCATCTCACGGCCCAGCTTGCGGTGGTCGCGCTTGGCGGCCTCCTCCAGCATGGTCATATGCGCCTTCAGATCGTCGCGGTTCTTGAACGCGAGGCCATAGATGCGCTGCAACATCGGGCGCGAGGCATCGCCAAGCCAGTAGGCGCCGGCCACATGCGTCAACTTGAAGGCGTCGGCGGGAACTTGGCCGGTGTGGGCGAAATGCGGGCCCCGGCAGAAATCCTGCCAGTTGCCGTGCCAATACATCCGCAGATCCTCGCCGGGCGGAATGCGGTTGATCAGCTCGACCTTGAACGGCTCGTTCTTGTCCTCGTAGAATTTGATCGCGCGGGGGCGGTCCCACACTTCGGTTTTCACCGGATCGCGGGCGTTGATGATCTGCTTCATGCGGGCCTCAATCTGGCCGAGGTCTTCCGGCGTGAACGGCTCGGCGCGGTCGAAATCATAAAACCAGCCGTAATCCCGCACCGGGCCGATGGTGACTTTCACATCCGGCCAGATTTCCTGCACCGCGCGCGCCATGATGTGTGCTGCGTCATGGCGGATCAGTTCCAGCGCCTGCGCGTCATCGGCAAGCGTGTGGATGGCGATGCTGGAGTCGGCATGGATCGGCCATTGCAGATCGTAATGTGCGCCGTTTACCGTGGCCGAGATTGCCTTTTTGGCCAAGCTGGTCGAGATGCTTGCGGCCACCTCAGCGCCCGTGACGCCAGCGGCGTAATCGCGCTTATTGCCATCGGGGAATGTCAGCGAAATCTGGGACATATCGTCCTCCTCGTCGTTTTGGCGCCTACGAAACGCCCGGTTGCGGGTTATGTGGGCGGGGTTTTGCCTATGGTGCGTGGTGTTGTCAACCGCAGGCGGCTATGCTGGGCAAAAAGTGAGGCAGCATGACCGAACCGCATCAGTTGACCACAGCGCAAGGCCGCCGGATTGCCTATCATTACACCAACGGGCAGGGGCCCTGCGTGGTGTTTTTGGGTGGTTTCAAATCGGACATGACCGGAACCAAGGCGGTTTATTTGCAGGAATGGGCGGAGGCTGCGGGGCGTTCGTTCCTGCGGCTGGATTATTCCGGGCATGGGGTGTCGTCGGGCGATTTTCTGCACGGCGCGATTGGTGACTGGTTCGAAGATGCTTTGGCGGTGATTGAGTCCGTGACCTCGGGGTCTCTGGTGCTGGTTGGCTCGTCGATGGGGGGCTGGATTTCCCTGCTGGTGGCCAAGGCGATCCCGGCGCGGATTGTGGGGTTGGTCGGCATTGCGGCCGCACCCGATTTCACCGAAGACAGCATGTGGGCCGATTTCACCGACGCGCAACGCGCTGAAATCATGCAGGAAGGCCAAATCGGCTTGCCATCGGAATATTCTGACGCGCCCTATATCATCACCCGGCGTCTGATCGAGGAAGGCCGTAACCGGCTCGTGCTGCGTGATCCGCTTGCCCTGAATTTCCCCACCCGACTGCTGCAAGGCACCGCGGATATCGACGTGCCGCCCGTCGTGGCGCTGAGGCTGTTGGACCACGCGGCAGGCACGGATATCCGCCTGACGCTGGTGAAGGACGCGGACCACCGCTTTTCGACCCCGGCCTGCCTTTCCCTGATCACCGATGCCATCAGCGATGTGCTGAAGGCCACAACCTGATGCCGCATCCCGAACCCCTTGTGCTGATTCCCGGCCTGATGGCCGATGCGCGGCTGTTTTTGCCGCAGATGGTGCATCTGGGGGCGACGCGGGCGATGCAGGTGGTGTTGCCGACCAAGGGTGAGACGGTGGAGCAGATGTCAGAAGCCATCCTGCCCGGCCTGCCCGAGAAATTCGCTCTGCTGGGGCATGGGTTGGGCGGTGATATTGCGCTGGATCTGATCCGGCGTGTGCCGGACCGGGTGACGCGAGTGGTGTTGATGGCGACCGATCCGTTGTCTGAACCGCCGCAGGCTGCCGCCGCCCGCGAAGCGCGGATCGTGGCGGCGCGGTCGGGGCGCTTGGCCGAGGCGATGCGGCAGGAGATTCCGCTGTCGGCCATAGTCAAGTCCGATTGGCGCGACGAGATCATGGCCTTGGTGCAGGATATGGCGATGAACTTGGGCGAGGGCGTGTTCCTGCGCCAATCCCGCGCGCTGCAACGCAGGCCCGATCAGCAGAAAACCATGCGGCGCGTGAAACTGCCGGTGTTGGTGATCGCGGGCGAAGCCGATACTTTGGTACCGATGCGCAGGCAGGAATTCACCGCCAATCTGATGCCCTATGGCAAGCTGTTGGTGATCGAGGCCGCAGGGCATCTGGCTAGCTTGGAGCAACCCGAGGGGGTGTCCAAGGCGATCGAAGATTTTCTCGCCGGGCCGATGATGCTGCGGTAGCAGAAAGGCCCGAAGGTTTCCCCTCGGGCCTCTTTTTTGCAATAACAAGTAGTTAGCGCCTGGACTTTACTGAAGACAGTCGGGTGACATTTGCAGTCGGGGCTGAGGTGACAGGTGCTTCGGCAGCCGGTGCTGTGATGATGGGTGTTTCTGCAACGGGTGCTTCGGGGATGGACGCTGCGACAACGGGTTCTTCAACAACGGCTGGTGTTGCGACAGGTGCTTCGGCAATCGGCGCTGCGACAACTGGTGCTGCCCCCGAATTGGCGTCAATGAACGACAGCACCAACGGACGGATGTTCAGACGCCAGCTTTTGCCCGCGAAGATGCCGTAATGGCCGGCACCCGGTTCCAGATGTTGCGCTTTCTTGCTGTCGGGCAACCCGGTCAACATATCCAGTGCCGCTACGCATTGGCCGGGGGCGGAGATATCATCCTCGGCGCCTTCCACAGTCATCACGGCCACCTTAGTGATCGCCCCGATATCCACCAGCTTGCCTGCGACGACGAATTCGTTCTTCGCGATTTCACGGTTCTTGAAGATCCGCTCCACCGTCGAAAGATAGAACTCGGCGGTCATATCCATCACCGCGAGATATTCGTCGTAGAAGCGGTTATGCGCGTCGTGATCCGAAGCATCACCCTGCGCCACCCGCATGATCTGATCGCTGAACGCCTTGGAGTGCCGCTCGGAATTCATCGACATGAAACTTTGCAGTTGCAGCAAGCCCGGATAGACCAAACGGCCCACGCCTTTGTATTTGAAGCCAACGCGCTGGATGGCGATCTGCTCCAATTGGCCCATGGTGATTCGGCGGCCAAAGTCGGTCACATCGGTCGCAGCTGCATCGGGGTCAATCGGTCCGCCGATCAGGGTCAGGGACCGCGGCTGTGCATCTGGGTCTTCGGCGGCGAGATAGGCCGTCGCGGCCAAGGTCAACGGTGCAGGCTGACATACCGCGATCACATGGGTATCAGGGCCAAGCGCGCGCATGAAATCAACAAGATACAGCGTGTAATCTTCGATATCGAACTTGCCTGCCGACACCGGAATGTCGCGGGCATTGTGCCAATCGGTGATATAGACATCGGCGTCTGGTAACAAACTGGCGACGGTCGAGCGCAACAGTGTGGCATAATGTCCCGACATCGGGGCAACCAGCATCACTTTTCGCGCCATCGGCGCACGACGGCGCACCTTGAACTGCATCAGGCTGCCAAATGCCAGGTCCACCACCGGCACCACATCGACCAGATGGTCTTGCGCATCCGGCCCCGGAATCGAGCGGATACCCCAATCCGGCTTGACCACCATGCGGCCAAAGCTGCGTTCGGTCACTTCGCCCCAAGCCGCCATCACGTTCAGCATCGGGTTCATCGTCATCGAGAACGCCGGATACGAAGCCATCGCGCGCGCAGTAGCGCCCATCCACTCATTGGTGTTACGAATGCTTTCCATCAGGTCGTAGGTCGCCATATACTTCATCACGACTCCTTGCGGGGAGAGGGCCCCGGCCCAATCGTCACGAGGCCCTTACAAAACGGGGCGACGCTATGCTGCACAGCAGAAAGAATAGGGGCTAAAGATTAACATGACAACCGAAGACAATGCCGCAGGCGCAAAATTAGAGAAGATGACTGCTAATCTTGCCAAAATTGAAGCATTGTCAGCGCGTCTCATGACCGCTTTAGCACAGAAAAAATCTTCCGATCCCGGCGTGCAGGGGCCTGGGCAAGACATGTATATGAAAGCCGCCGCCGCCTATCTGGCCGGGATGATGCAGAATCCGGCCAAAGTGTTGGAGCATCAGATCTCCTATTGGGGCAAGACCATGAAGCATTATGTCGAGGCGCAACAGGCCTTGGCATCGGGTGAATTGAAGGCCCCCGCCGATCCCGGCCCGAAAGATCGCCGCTTTTCCAATCCGCTCTGGGATACCCATCCGGCATTTAACTATCTGAAACAGCAGTATTTGTTCAACGCCGAAGCCGTGCAAAACGCCGTCGGCGATATGGAATCGATTGACCCCGGTGACAAAAAGCGCGTCGAGTATTTCACCAAGCAGATCGTCGATATGCTGTCGCCGACCAATTTCCTAGGCACCAACCCGGATGCTTTGGAAAAAGCCGTAGCGACCGATGGCGAAAGCCTTGTGCGCGGGCTTGAAAACCTTGTGGCGGATATTGAGGCCAACAATGGTGAACTCGCGGTGACTTTGGCCGACCGTGAAGCGTTCGTGTTGGGCGAAAACATCGCCACCACGCCGGGATCGGTGGTTTTCCGCAACCGGATGCTGGAACTGATCCAATACAGCCCCAGCACCGAAACGGTTTTTCAGACCCCGCTGCTGATCTTCCCGCCGTGGATCAACAAATTCTACGTGATGGATCTGAAACCGCAAAACAGCCTGATCAAATGGATCGTTGACCAAGGCTTCACGCTGTTCATCGTCTCATGGGTCAACCCGGACGCCTCTTATGCCGATATCGGCATGGATGATTACATCCGCGAGGGTTACCTCACCGCGATGGCCGAGGTCCGCCGCATCACTGATGAAAAGCAGATCAATGCGGTCGGCTATTGCATCGCGGGCACCACCCTCAGTCTCACGCTGTCGCACTTGCACCGTGCGGGTGACACCTCGGTCAAATCGGCAACCTTCTTCACCATGCTGACCGATTTCTCTGATCCGGGCGAGGTCGGCGTCTTCCTCGACAACGACTTTCTTGATGGCATCGAGCGCCAAAGCCTTGCCGACGGCATGCTCTCGAAAACCTTCATGAGCCGCACCTTCAGCTATCTGCGCTCGAACGATCTGATCTACGGCCCGGCAATCAAAAGCTATATGATGGGCGAGGCACCCCCGGCCTTCGATCTGCTCTATTGGAACGGCGACGGCACCAATCTGCCCTGCAAAATGGCGATCGAATATCTGCGCGGGCTTTGC
This sequence comes from Cypionkella sp., assembly GCA_046590425.1. GTDB lineage: Bacteria > Pseudomonadota > Alphaproteobacteria > Rhodobacterales > Rhodobacteraceae > Cypionkella. The sequence goes on from JBKJTI010000291.1 coordinate 7,169, forward strand.
CAGGATGATGGTCTGGCCCAAGGCACCTATAAGGTGTTCGGCCATAACGTCAGCCTCAAGGATATCCAGATCCCGGTCTGCGCAATCGCCTGCGAAACCGACCATATCGCGCATTGGCGCGGCAGCTTTAACGGCTTCAAGCAGATGGGATCGGCGGACAAAACCTTCATCGTCTCGCAGTCTGGCCATGTCGCGGGCATCATCAACCCGCCCTCAAAGGGCAAATACGGCCATTACACCAACGCAGGCCCGGTGTCGGGCGCGCCGGATGATTGGATGGCAAGCGCCAGCTTCAATCAGGGCAGTTGGTGGCCGCGTTGGGGCGCATGGCTCGCCGCGCAATCGGGCGCGCAAATTCCTGCGCGTGTTCCAGGTGATTCGGTCCGCCCTGTGCTCTGCGCTGCGCCCGGTACCTACGTGTCGCAGCAGCCGAACTCGCCAAAGGGTTGAGTTTGCAGCGCTTTCCGTAAAGTAACCCTGCGCAAGCCCTGCGACACTGTCATCGCTGCGTTGCAGAAAATTCACTTGCAATGCTGCACTGCAGCATTTATATCTGGCTCATCGAAAAGCGGGTTATCTCCCGCAACCTTGTAGGAGCATGAAATGACCAACGCGAATGATTTCACCAAAGTTATGCAAGACATGATGGCCAAGTTCCCGGTTGACGCTTCGGCGTTCCAGAACGCTTTCAAAACCCAAGCCGCTTTTGGCGAGAAACTGTCGAAAGTGGCTCTGGAAGCTGCTGAAAAATCGACCGAAATCTCGTCCAAATGGGCAAAAGAGACCATCGCCAAGCTGTCGGGCGCTGCCAAAGCGAAATCCGAGCCGGCTGACTACACCAAAGCCGTGACCGACTTC
>JBKJTI010000302.1:0-2606 GCA_046590425.1 Cypionkella sp.
CGCCGAGGTCGAGGTGCTCGCCTTCACCCCGTTCGGCGTCGAAAACCTTCTCGAGATGATCGCCATGGAACGCGACCATCACATCTGACATCGCTACGGCCTTCACCGGATGGATACGATCGAAAAACCCATTGGAGCTTAATGAGCCTCGCCAAATCAATTGCCAAAACCGCCCCTTGTTTCCTGCTCTCGCATGGATTCTACCACAACGTAGATTGATTGAAAGGTCCGCTTTCCTGATCCCGGCCCTACGCATAGCCGGCGTTCGCACATGAAGCAGCACTTGACACTCTGGGCTCTTTGCGGTCATGCGGCGGTGCAGCGCCCACCCAGATGTTGCGTTGGCACGGCGAGCCACACAAACGGCCCGGAGCGGACATTTGACACTTTAGCATGTATCTGCACATCACCGTGAAACAGCCACAGTGGATAGATTCAGCCAAAGCCAAGAGAGTGTGGTGATCCGGGGCCAACTGTTTGCCCACCGGAGCCATAGCCTTCGTGCACACGAGTGCACCGGTGCACGCTTCGCTTTCGCTACGCCATCGCCAGTCCGACGGGTTCCGGGGTCAGCGTCTCGCCAGCCGCGAGCAGCAGGTCTTCGCGAAACTGATCGGCCACAAGCTGCACCCCAACCGGCGTCGACCCCACCGGGGCAACGGCCACGCTCAGCCCCGGCAAGCCCATGAAGGGGATGGTGATCATGGTCAGCTGCGCCTCCAGCACCGCATCAAAGCCTGCGGGCGACGCTACATCCTGGCCATCAGGGAACGGCAACGCACCTGACACGGGGCACAGCATCAGCGGCCACTCCGCTAGGAAGGTGCGCCAAAGCCGGGCCAGGCGCGCACGCGCCTTCAATGTCGCCATCATGCCGGGCAGATCAATCTCGGGGCAATGGCGGGTCATCTGTGCATAGACGAAATTCGCATCCGGGTCGTTTTCGGCGCGCAACGCCGCTGTGCCATCCTGTCTGAACTCTGCCATCCAGAGCCGCAACTGCATGTCGCGCGCCTCGCGCAAGGGCGGCGGTGTGACCTCTTCAACCTGATAGCCCGCGTCGCTGAGTTTGGCTGCTGCGACACGCAGCGCATCGCGGATCGGTTGCGCCACCTGCATCCCATCGGGCGCCTCAACATAAGCGACCTTGCGTGGCACATCTGCCCCGCGCAACGGCATCGGCTGCCACCACGGGTCTCGCATGTCGCGCGCGGCCATTGCAGCCAATGCCAGTCGCAGATCAGGGATAGAGCGCGCCAATGGCCCGGACACCGCCATCAACTGCCCCCCGATCAAGCGATCTCCGGCCGTGGCGTTGAAGGCAGGAACCCGCCCCAGCGAAGGGCGCAGGCCGTGCACGCCGCAGGCGTAGGCGGGGTATCGGATTGATCCTGCAATATCCGTGCCATGGCCAATCGCCCCCATGCCAGATGCCACCGCAGCCCCAGCCCCACCCGAAGACCCTCCCGGTGTAAGGGCTGGATCGCGCGGATTTGTGGTGGCACCATGCAGGCTGTTCCGCGTGAACCATCGCAAGGAGAAAGCCGGGGTGTTCGTGCGACCCACGACAATCGCACCGGCCTTGCGCAGGTTGGCGACCACGGGGCTGTCGGCCTCTGCCACTAACCCCGCCTGGCTGCGCAAACCGTTTGTGGTGGCAAAGCCAGCCTGATCGACGTTCACCTTGATCGTCACCGCAACGCCAGTCAGCGGCCCCGCAGCCTCACCACGGGCCAGAGCGTTATCTACGGCTTGTGCCTGGGCAAGGGCTTGCTCATCCATCCGCTGCACAATGCTGTTGAGTGCGGGGTTCACAGCCTCGATCCGCTCCAGCACCGAAGCCACCGCTTCCGTTACGGAAATCTGCCGCGCCGCAATCAAAGGCGCAATTTCGCTTGCAGTCAGTTTCCAAAGTTCGGTCATGTGATCTTTCCGTTAGGGGCAGCGACTGCTTTTGATGCCGAGGTGGCATGGGCAAGATGGCAGCCGAACCAAAGTGCGATAATCATTCGTTGCAGGAGGATGCGGCCAACAAGCGACCTTGCGTCGGCATCGTGCAACACCAAATCGCTGCCCTGTCAAATGTAGAAAGTTATTTCCAACCATGCGGAACCGGATCTGCCCAAGGTGGTTAGCGCAACAATGGCCAACATTCGTGCCAAGCATCGACGGCTGCTCATTTCGATGTGTTGATAACACCAAACTCTACCCAGCTGGAGGCTAGGCATGACCACTCTGACCGTGAACGGCAAAGAGGTGACGGTTGATCTTGATCCCGCCACACCGCTGCTATGGGTCTTGCGCGACGAATTGCGCCTGACGGGGACGAAATTTGGCTGCGGGGTTGCCCAATGTGGTGCCTGCACGGTGATGCTGGATGGGATGCTGCGCCGGTCTTGCATCACGCCGATTTCGACGGTGGAGGGCAGCGAAGTCACCACGATCGAGGGGATGCAAGGCCCCGAAGTGACCGCCGTGCAGGCCGCCTGGGCCGGAATTGACGTGCCGCAATGTGGCTGGTGTCAGTCAGGCCAGGTGATGTCCGCGACGGCGTTGCTGCAAATGGTCCCCAGCCCCACGGATGAGGATATCGACAACGCGATGGC
>JBKJTI010000306.1:0-4573 GCA_046590425.1 Cypionkella sp.
CGCCGAGGTCGAGGTGCTCGCCTTCACCCCGTTCGGCGTCGAAAACCTTCTCGAGATGATCGCCATGGAACGCGACCATCACATCTGACATCGCTACGGCCTTCACCGGATGGATACCAATATTCGATCAAAGCCTGGTCTTGCATGTGATTGAGAATGGCCGCGACGAAGTCGCGCTTCGGCCGCATCGTCGCAGAAAACTGGCCGCGAATGCGTTCAATGCTTCCGCGAAATAGCCCAGACTGATAGAAATCGTGATCTTCTAGGCCATGAGTTCCGAGCGTGTGCGATTGAGTTTTCAGGACCTCGGCAAACTCGACGATTAAGTCCCGAAGGGCCTCATTTTTTTGCGCACGGAATCACACTCATCTGTCTCTCTTTCTTCATAAATCTTGTGAGAGACTATCGGTTCGATGATGTGCTTTGCAATATGCCGAACCACCGGCACCGCGACGCCGTCGCCCGTCAGATGATAGGCTTAGTTGTAGGCCTCTGGCAGCATGTATGCATCCGGAAGCCCCATCAGCCGCGCGGTTTCCCGAGTTGAAATTAGGCGCGAACGGATCAAATCGCCCTCGACCACTAGGATGGACTGGCGGGATGATCCGCCGCCAGGTGTGCGAAGACAGCCCGCAATGTCGTCGAAACGAACTTCAGCACGCTGAACTTTGACCCCCTGTTGAAAACGGGTTCGCTTGTAAACGCCGCCAACCATCCGCACCCCGGACGCCTGTGCGGTTTTGACCTTCGCCAGGTTAACCTCCGACATCATCGACAGTTGGCGTGTTTCTGCCTTCGTGTGCCAGCGTACTGAAGCTGGAGCTTCTTCAATAACATCCGCAAAACGCATCTCCCGACGATCTGGCTTTTGCATCGTCCACCAAATCCAGTTGCGCTGAAGCCGCTCAGGGAGGGCACAATACGAGCGACGAAGCGCGTTAGTATGCCACGGTTGAGATGGGCCGTCCGACGCGCCAACGCCTTTTAATCACTGCGCGTCGCGATGACGAACAGTCTGGGCCTAGACTGCGGGACAAAGAGTTCAGCGTCTACAACAACTGCCCCATACTTGTAGCCCAGACCGTCAAGGGCTTCACAGATGGCTGTGAAGTCCTTTCCGGCATGGCTCGTCAGAGTGCCGCCAACATTTTCCAATGTCAAAACTTTCGGCGCGCGCCCATCGTCCTTCAGTGATTGGATTTGCGAGATGAACGGCCAGAAAGTGCCAGACCTGTCACCGCGCAGGCCAGCGCCGCCGCCCGCCAGCGACAGGTCTTGGCAAGGGAAAGATCCCCACAACAAATCTGCAATTCCTGGCAGGTTTTCGGGTGCTATGTTGCGAATGTCATCGACAACCAGTTCGGATTGACCCCAGTTGCGTTTGTAGGTTTCGCCTTTTTTCCGGTCAAAATCATTGGCGAACAAGCACTTCCAGTCTACGCCAAGGCCGGCCCTTGCCATACCTGCACCAGCAAAAAATTCATAAAAGCTAGGCATTCGTCACTCCCGGTTCGTGTCTGTTGTGCCCTAGTCAAGAGAACATTTCAAGATTCTTAGCCCAGAAATCCTGCGCAAAGGTTGACGTTGGGTTTGCACTGCCCAGTTTAAGGGAAAGTGTGTGCACCCATTGTGGGTTTGTGTCGGCCTGACAACCACGGCCGCACCTTCGGCATCGCCGCTGTCACCACCATCCCCCGCAGCATCCCGCCCACAAAGACTGAGCTCTAACAAACCACTGAGTCTCGGGCTTTCCGGGATATGGAGCTATACAGCGATCGAGGCATGCAGTCGCAAAGGGCGGGGACCGGACATTCGCTGCGGTCAGTTTTAGCGGCCGCTTAGAGTCGATCGTTTGCGACGGTCGGCAGGGTGTTCACAACTGCCAAGCCAACGTTAGGCAGTTGTGAACACCAGGGAGTGTGGGGCGATGGTGCAGTGGTTTGTGGCGTATGAGCGGGTGTCGACCGCGCGGCAGGGTGCGAGCGGTCTGGGGCTAGAGGCACAGCGCAATACCGTCAATGCCGTTGCCGCGGCGCACGCTGCCGAAATCCTCGAGCGCTTTACCGAGGTGGAAAGCGGGAAGACTGCCAATCGGCCAGAGCTGACGGCTGCCATTCAACTGACGAGACTAACTGGTGCCACGCTGGTCATTGCCAAATTGGACAGGCTCTCGCGCAACGCTGCATTCCTGCTGCCCTTGCGCGACACTGGCGTGCGTTTCCTCGCCGTGGACATGCCGGAAGAAAATGACCTAACGGCGGGCATCATAGTTCTGGTAGCGCAGGCGGAACGTGAGGCCATATCCCGGCGCACCAAGGAGGCACTCGCGGTCGCCAAAGGCGCGCGGGGTGAAGTTGGGCAATCCGAACGGAGCCGCTGCTCTCCGGCGGGAAGGGCGGTGCGGCGCTGCGTGAGGTGGTCAGTGCCAATGCCAGACTGCATGCAATGAGTTGGAAGCCATCATCGCAGACAGCCAGGCGTCAGGTTGCCCCAGCTTCCGGGCGATGGCCGAGGCTTTGAAAACGCGCGGAATGCTGACAAGGCGTGGCGGCACACCATGCGGCCCACGCAGCACGTGGGATTTTTTGGAGACGTTCAGCTCAGCATCATGTAGAAAACGCAGCCCCAAATCGCGGCGCCTGTGACAATGACCGGCAGCAACCACCGGCTTCTGCGTTGCTGCCAAGTAGTCGCCATGTATGGATAAGGCAGTTGGCACTCTATATGCGTCATAATTGTCTCACGTTCACTGTAAGGATTTAGCGAAAATAGGCCGATTCGGGATGGTGCGCCTCGGTGCATAAGACGGGCGGCCAATTTCTTTCGGATAGATCAGATCTCCATGGAGTAAACCCGACAGCTCAATCGCGCCGTTCAATCTCGCGGGATTTCCTCATCCGGTCCTGAGCATGCAGCTTTCGGAGCGTCATGCTTGGCGCACTTCCTCGCTTCAATGAAGGATGGGCGTTCCCAGCAGGATCACGCACAAGTGGCGCGGATAATCACCTTGGCAAAGCAAGCGCTGTTAGTGTTCTGAATCTGATGCTGCTTCTACGTGCAAAGCTTGTTACGGACGTAAGCATGGTGAAGCTTGACTAGATTTGCGGCGAATGCAAGGTGCTTGGCCCTTAGCCGATGGTCGGGCTTGATGACCTCTCACACGCCATGTCGGCTAGCCGGTCTTTCATGTTTGGTCCAGCTTACCGAACCCGCAACGACGGCAGCGGCGTGGTCGCACATAGTCGGAGCTTGGACATTGTCAGATTGGACCTTTCTCTCACCCATCAACAATCATTAAAATTGTGCTCTGAGTGCGGGTGGCTGACACATTCAGCCCAAAAAGGTGTCCTGCTGCAACAACCCGGCTTGAGCTGCGATGATTGCCGCATGGGCGCGGTTCTTTGCTTTCAGTTTTGTGCAGATCGATCGCATGTGCATTTTCACGGTCACTTCCGCAACGCCAACTTTCCAAGCAATTTCTTTGTTGGTCAGACCGTCAGAGACATGGTTCAGGATGCGGAGTTCCTTAAGCGATAGGCGTTCTAGATCTTCGATTTCCAGTTCTTTTGGCGGGCTTTGTGCGCCGAATGGCACGAAAATCTGCCCCGAGGCTATCAGATGAATGGCTGTCGCAAGCGATTTTAGCGGAAGCGTCTTTGGGATGAAGCCTCGGGCACCAAGCGCCAGGGCCTGTGTGATAAAGTCAGGTGCGATATTGCCCGAAAACACGACAACCGCGCCGTCAGCGTTCATCTTGACGAAATCCTCAATGCTTTTCAGCCCGTTCATGCCCGGCATGACGATATCCAACAGCAGCACATCGACTTTGCCAAAATCTGCGATTGCGGTCAAAGCTGCCATGTAACTATTTGCTGTGGTTAGCGAAAACCGATGATCGGACGCCAATGCCTGCGCCAATGCTTCCCGCACAAGGTCGTGGTCATCCGCGATCAGGACTGAAACTATAGCAAGGGCGTGTAACTTTTCCATAAGGAAATTCGCCTTTCTTTGCACGTTTTTCTGAGATTTTGGGGCGGCTGCATGAACGCTGCCTCAGGCATACCCAACCGGATGTCGCACGATATCCGCAAACCTTACAATAGCATCAAACCGCTCAAAAGTATACGGCGGGCCGCTTGGCTATCGAAAGTATAGCTATCATCCGCCCATCCTTTCGTGCAGGCGAAGCTGTGGATCAACAGGCAATGCGTCTTTTGGTCGAGAGAAGGCAAATTGCATGACCTCGCGGCGTAGGTTTCTGGCCTCACTGGCCTGTTTGGTGCCGATCCCGGGTTTTGCCCAGACGCTCGGCCTTGCGATGGCACAGGGTACGGTGATCTTGGAAGTAGATGGCGCCATACACCGGCAAAACACTCAGCAGACGGCCCAGTTTGACCTTGCCATGCTGGACAGTCTGCCACAAACGACCTTCAGCACGACAACGATCTGGACTCAAGGTGACCTGCCCCCCGGTCGTCCCTCGTTCATAACGAGAGTCCTTGGGTTTGATAGTCGGTGGTTTCGGTTTGGGCAAGCGCGCCGGGCGCGGAGCCTTCAAATTGCTCAAGCGCCC
>JBKJTI010000273.1:0-5554 GCA_046590425.1 Cypionkella sp.
TCGCGCTTGAACTCGTCCGTAAACCGATCTTGTTTACCCATCTTGTATCTCTCCTTGCTTCCAAAATTACCCAGCAAGGCGTCTACAAATCTAGGGGCTATTCAATAGACGCCCGCAGTTGATGGACCGTCTCACCGCGCGCATGCATGTGCTTCAGGGTGCGACGATGATCGCCGCGCCGATCGGTGAAGCCCCAGTTCATCGGCGTGACAGTGCGAACCTCATCATGGACCCGTGCTTGCCGTCGCCCTGGGCTGCAAGAACTACCTCTTCGTCGGATCCCAAAACGGTGGCAAATCCGCGCCGTCTCCTACACCCAGCCCGAAACCGCCAAACTCAACGCTGTCGACCCCCAAGCGTGGCTCGCCGACATCCTCGCCCGCATCCCGGATCACAAGATCAACCGCATCAACGAGTTGCAACCATGGAAGGCCCGATGATTGCGGTCAGGCCGGACGCTTACGCATATCTAAACACGGCGCTCACTTCAGCCATACTTGCAGGTATAAGAGACTGTTTCAGTTCGGCGTGATCGATACAAAAGAGGCGGTCCTTGGACTGGGACCGCCTCTCTGTTTGCTAACAGGTCAACTAGGCAAACATAGATCAGCGAACGATATAGACGATTTGACGCTGCTTGCGCTCCACGATCACTGGCAGACCATTGATGTATGCGTAAGAATATTCGCTGTCCGGCACCTCCGAAAGGGTCACAGTCTCTGGGATGCCAGCGCCGACCACAACTTCACCATCCAAATAGATTGGCTCGACCGGGTTGCCTGTGACATATGTGGTCACTTTTTCGTCAGGCGCGGCCGCAGCACCCAAGCCCCCACCCAGAATCACACCGACAAGCGCGCCGACCGGACCCCCGGCCATAGCGCCTGCAACGGCACCAGCCGCACCACCGACAGCTGCTCCTTCGGCGTTTTTGTCTTCATAGGTCACAGTGCCGACTGCGATCTTCTCGCGGTTGGTATAAACGACAACAGGCGCGTTATCCACCATTGCAGTAAGATAGTCGCCCGATGCCCAGCCTTCAGTTCCATCAAACGACACCTTGCACCAGTTTGCTCTATCAAGGCAGCCTTCGACAGATACCACTGCATTCGTCGGAATGACCCCGACGACTTCATAAATCGGGCCAGGACCGGCCCGCAGGTTGAGGTCTGTCCAAGCTGTTGCCTCGGTTGCGGCATAAGCGCCAGTAGCAAGCAGTGTTCCCATTGTGGCGATCGCCAGAGACTTAGTGAACATCAGGATAATCCTTCAAATTTTGCATGGACGTCAGACGCATGATGCGCCATCGCCGTTGCTGTTGACTAAACTCAGCCGAAAGGTGATTGGTTCCCTGCCAACCTCAGACTAAGGTCTTTGGCAGGCACGCTTCATGATCTACCCCCTAAAATCGGACAGTGACGGAAGCTGCGAACTGAAGTCTGCTGGTCTCCAAGACCCAGGAGAACACTTGTTGAGGGAGTAACCTGTCGATAGCGGTGGAACTCATCCCCGGAAATTGGTGGTCACTCTTAGACCGTTTTACGGCAAGCAACCGCAATCTACGACAAACAGCAAATTTACGTCCAGCGTGATCCTGCAGGGTTTGCAATAAGTCAGAAAACACGTCTTGTTGACGTTTTCCCTGGAGTGGCCAATCGTGCAAGAAGAACCGTTTTTCTCATTTAGTGGCTATCACGTCGCACTGGTTATCGTTGGGGTGATCGTTGTGCTTGCACGGTGGCTCCCACGGTTGATTTCCAGACGAGAGCCTGCTGCCGCTCCACTGATGATTTTGCTTGGCGCCCTTGCCTGGATGTTTGTCCCGAATTTGCCGAGTCTGCCCGATCCCCGACAGACCCCCCTGCCGTGGGAGTTGGTTAGCGAGCTGACCGTCATCTTCGCTTTGTTTGGGTCCGGCATGCGCATAGACAATCTCAGGCCGCTGAAACGCTGGATACCAACGTTGCGAATGTTAGTCATTGCCATGCCGTTAACGATCTTTGCAGTTGCGCTGCTTGGCGTTGAGGTAGGCGGGCTTACCGTAGCGGGTGCAATCTTGTTGGGTGCCGTTCTGGCGCCCACCGATCCTGTTCTGGCGGGAGATGTTCAGGTTGGGCCACCCCAAGAAGGTGGTGAACATCCCGTCCGCTTCACCCTGACGACGGAAGCCGGACTGAATGATGGTCTGGCATTTCCCTTCGTCTATTTGGGTCTTATCGTTGCCGCCGAGGGCATGAGCCCAGAGGTCTGGGGATGGGAATGGCTGGCGCGGGATGTCCTCTATCGCATTGTAGTTGGCGTTCTGATGGGCTGGGCAGGAGGAAGAGCCATGGGTTACATCCTATTCGCAGTGCCGAAAGGCTCAATTCTTGCTGAAACCGCCTCTGGTGTCGTGGCTCTCGCTGGCGTGGTGCTTTGCTATGGATCTACGGAATTGGCCGAGGGTTTTGGATTTATCGCAGTCGTAGTGCTGGGTTTGACTCTGCGCCGCGTCGAGCAAGATCATCATTTTCACCGCCGGCTGCACGATTTTACAGAATCGATTGAGCACACCCTGACAGCAGTTCTGCTTATTGCGCTAGGAAGCGTGTTGCCCGTGCTTTTTGCTGATCTCTCTTGGGCGCATGTCCTGATCGCCCTGACGCTGATCATCGTTATACGTCCTTTGTCAGGCTTAATTGCACTGATGCGGACTGAGTTAAACTCCCGTGATCGCGCTGTGGTTTCAATTTATGGAGTGCGGGGGATCGGATCTGTCTACTACCTGTGCTATGCTGGCAGGCATATGGAATTCTCCAACGAAACTCAGCTCTGGTCGCTGGTCGGTTTGGTTATTCTGCTCTCAACAATTCTGCATGGCTTTACCGTCGGCTGGGCGATGGATCGACTAAAACGCGGGTGAAGTCTAGACCGCCTATGAGGCCGCGCCCCGATCGAAGACCTGTAGAATACAGGGCGGCGGAGAAAGGGTGTCCCGAGTCTGTCGCGCATACCTTCCCTCAAAATGCATTTTATGGCGAAAGAGACGGGAAAAATATCGAACTGGATTTTTTCATCAGCCAGGCGCCCCATACCCTACACGTGCATCTTCAAAAGCCAGCCGCATTGCCTGAACGAACCGCAGCGTGGGCGCGGGGTCACAATCGCACGACACCAGTCGGAGAAGGGCGATCCACCCCCGTTCATTCTGGCTGATGGGCCGGTCGGACGGTAGTCTGAAACCTGTCACGACGACATCGTCTGCCTCTGCGCCGCTCATTTGCCAAACACCGCACGCAAGGCGATGCGGCTGCGCGCTGTCAAGTTGGGGTCTGAATGACCAGAAGCATCTCGGATCTCTTCGAGCCACACGACCTCGTTGCGTGTGACGATGGTGCCGAAGATCGCCTCTATGGCAACGGCTGTAGTAGCGCCGCCCAGTTGCTCAAGGGCGAGTTTGAACAGCAGCTTCGGGTCGCAATCCAGAGCCTTCGCGACACTGGGCACGCGGTCGAGAGGCAGCTTGGTCGAGCCGTTCTTGATCATCGCCAGCATGTTCGGATTGACGTATCCGGCCTCGGTGGCAATTTCGATCTGTGATTTATGCGGGCGCAGCTCAAGAACGCGGGTTTCGATGAATTTCGCCAAACGGGTTCCGGCATAAGGTCTGCTTTTCACGGTTTGCGCCTTCTTTTCAATGTTGCAGTCGTGTTGATCTGCATACATTGATTATAGCGAGTGACGCTTGGGGCTCTGGTGGGAACACTGAGCCGCATGCACGGCTCAGGTGTTTGATGTCCTAATCTTTCAGCTGACTTGCCTGCTGAGCTTTCGTGCGCGTCAGGCGGTTGCTTGTAGGCTGGGTGCGAACGACAGATGAGTTGCAAATGCTGCTTCCAGCTTCGCCTCCCACACTTCGATTTCTGCGAGACGCCAACGCGAAGAACCGGCGCTCAGCTTGTAGGCTTTGGGGAAGTCACCAAGGCGCTTCCAGCGGTAGATGCTGTCACGCGAAACGCCAAGGCGTTCGGCAACCTGAATAACTGAGAGATAGACATGCGCGGTCATGAGATGCTTCCTGTGATGTTGGATCGCGGCGGTAAGAATGCCACACCGACATTATAGCAATCGCTCCGAAGGAATGCGTATGAATGCAACGGAATAGTTCACGACGTAATAAGCGAACTGAATTGGGACCGGCAGGGCCTTGCGTGAGAGATGGCATCACCGGCTACGAGTGGCCTTAGCGTATTCGCGTCATCTCATGCGTCGGCGACCCGAAGATAACCCTGACCCGCGTCAGCGCGCTGACGGCGCCGCTAAACGCGGGATGAGGCGTCGGCGTGAAAAAGATCACCCGGTTCCCAACGGACGCGCGCCCCGCGTGAAGGGCACCTCAAGCTGAGAGGAAAGCATCTCGCGGGGTAGAGAAAAAATTTCTCGATTTACGAGATTGATAAGTGGGTGAGATCTTCCGCCAAACGAGCACGCTCAAACACTTTTCTTATGTTGGTAATTATGTTGGTTGCGATGGGTGATCTGACATAGTCCATATATAAATCAATGTCTTGACGGAATATCTGGCGGAGAGACAGGTGTTCGAGGCGAGGGCAGGGGGTCTAGGGGTGGAACACCCTTTGGAGGTCGTTCAAATTGATCACACCCTAGCGGATATCATTCTTGTCGATCAGGTTGATCGTAGGCCCTTGGCCCGGCCTTGGCTGACGCTTGCGATCGATGTCGCCACCCGTGTTGTACTGGGTGTTTACGTCAGTTTCGATGCGCCATCGGTCCTGTCCATTGGTTTGTGTCTGGACCATTGCGTTCGGCCGAAGTCGATCCGTGCCCCGGAGTCACTGGAGGAGTTCTATTGGCCGGCGTCCGGAATTCCGCGGGCCGTTCACGTTGATAACGGGCGAGATTTCCGCAGCGCCGCCTTTCAGTCGGCCTGCTCTGAATGGGGTATTGTGATCGAGTACAGGCCTCCCGGACGGGTGCATTTTGGCGGCCATATCGAGCGTCTGATCGGTACGGCGATGGGCGCAGTGCATGTGCTTCCGGGGACAACGCAATCGTCGCCGAAGGATAAGGGCGAGTATGACAGCACAGTCAAAGCGGCGATGACACTGGAGGAGTTCGCGGACTGCCTGCATTTGGAAATTTGCCGCTATCATAATACCCGTCACGGCGGCTTACCAACCCAGTCGCAGCCAGACCCGAATATCTGGCAGCCGCAAGGCAAGCCATAGAACAATTAGGTGCAACCGCAGACCGGGGTAAGCTGCTCCAACACGCGGAGCGCATCTGGGAAACAGCACGAAAGAAACCTATGGATATCTCATGAATAGCGTTACCAAAATCGACAAGAATGCCCTCAATATAAAAGAGTCCGACTAATAGCGTTACAATGACACCGGGCGCTGATTATCGAGATTATGGTGCAAATGCTGGAAACTGGATGCGGATTTCGCGAAGAATGGGCGCTGATTTCGCGCGATCGTGGGCACGCGTTTCGCGCCATGCTGGGCAGCCATTTCACGGGATCGTGGGCAGGCTTGCCGACGCTTTCATGGGG
>JBKJTI010000277.1:0-5694 GCA_046590425.1 Cypionkella sp.
TCGCGCTTGAACTCGTCCGTAAACCGATCTTGTTTACCCATCTTGTATCTCTCCTTGCTTCCAAAATTACCCAGCAAGGCGTCTACAAATCTAGGGGCTATTCAATAGACGCCCGCAACAAGCCCTGCAAAATGCGCCGGACCCAATTGCACCCACTACATCCGCAGGCATGGTCTGATGCGCATTGGCGCTCCTGTGACGCCGCCGGTCGGATATCTCTTCGCTCACCCAGTGCCGCCCGTCAAACAGCGCTTGCTTGCCGATTTCGCCGAGAAAATACCCGCGTCATTGACGCGACCCCGCCTTCTGGTCCTATGCATGATCACAAGCGGGACAAGGTGAGTATCAGGACATGGGCGCGGAGATGACGATGGCGGAATGGCCGATCGCCGCAGCAAACAGCGCCGCACGCTCGCGCCTGGCGGAGGATTTGGAGATCGACGGCGACGTCAGCACCACTGGCCCGATCGACGTCATGGGCAAAATCACGGGCACCCTGACGGCGCCGGAAGTTCTCGTCTCGGCCACTGGGTGCATAGCGGGTCAGGTCACAGCACTCGACATCTCGGTACTGGGCACTATTGACGGCACGATTGCCGCGAAAGCCGTGTTGCTCTCCGGCTCTGCCCGGGTTCAGGCAGATATCACGCATGAGAAGATCGCCGTCGAAGCTGGCGCTCAGTTCGAAGGAAGACTGAAGCGCAAGTCCTAGTTACCTTGCGTTTCCGCACTGGAGGTGGCGGCGGAACTGCCCTGATGCGGCGCGGAAGGACTAAGCCGCTCCGCAGCAATGGCGCATGTTGCCAACGTTCGGTCCTCGGTCCAGCGTTTTGCTTTGTGTGAAGCCATTCCGGGCTTACGATTGGGTTCTTCCCACCCGTCAGACAGGAGGTTTCGATGAAGGAGGAGAAGACCACCCCGCTGCGCCAGCGGATGATCGAGGACATGCGCATTCGCGGAATGGCAGAGAAGACCCAGGCCGCACATATCCGGGCCGTCAAGGATTTCGCCGCTTTCCTGAAGCGATCACCGGATACGGCGACACCGGAGGAACTGCGTGCCTATCAACTCCACATGACAAATGCCGGGGTGACGGCAACGACCTTCAATGTGCGGAGCGTATCGCTGCGGTTCTTCTTCGGCATGACCTGCGCGCGGGACGAGATGAAGCGGCACATGCAGTTCCGGCGGGCGCCGCACAAACTGCCAGCGGTGCTGAGCGTGGAAGAGGTTGGTGACATTCTGGCCGCGGCACCGGGCCCTGGGTTGAAAATCGGGATCTTTCGCCGCATCCGAGCAACGCGGCGGAGGCAGGAAGCAACTCTCTTGACGCCGCCTAAATGTTGTTTGCCCCGACGGGTACCTTGGACTAACAGACCCTGGAGCCATGATGATACCGCTTCAGAAAGGATTTGTCCGTGCAGACACCCTATTACCTCGTCGACAAGTCGCGCCTTCTGCCCAACTTGGAAAAGATCGTCTGGCTGCGGGAGGTGTCGGGTGCCAAGTCCCTGCTGGCGCTGAAGTGTTTTGCGACATGGTCAGTGTTTGATTTCATGGCTGAATACATGGATGGCACGACGTCTTCCTCGCTTTACGAAGTGATTCTGGGCAATCTGCGGTTTCCCGGCGAAACGCACGCCTACTCGGTGGCTTTCGCTGATCACGAGATTGCAGAGGTTCTTGCCCACTCTGACAAGATCATCTTCAATTCAATCGGGCAGATGGCCCGGTTCGCTGATGCCTCAAAAGGCCATGTGCGTGGCCTGCGGGTCAATCCGGGTGTCTCGACGTCGAGCTTCGATCTGGCCGACCCCGCGCGACCGTTCAGCCGTCTGGGCGAAAGCGATCCCTCCCGCGTCGCAGAGATTGCGGACCAGATCACCGGGTTGATGTTCCACAACAATTGCGAGAACCGCGATTTTGATCGGTTCGACGAGATGCTGACGCTGATCGAGACGCGGTTCGGCGCGACTCTGGGCAAGATGGACTGGGTCAGCCTGGGGGGTGGCATCCATTTCACCGGCGAAGGCTATCCGCTGGAGCGCCTGGCCCGGCGCCTTCGGAGTTTTGCCGACCGGTTCGGCGTGCAGGTCTATCTCGAACCTGGTGAGGCCGCGATCACGGGGGCGGCAACGCTGGAAGTGACCGTGCTGGACACGATGCACAACGGCAAGAACCTTGCCATCGTCGACAGTTCGATCGAGGCGCACATGCTCGACCTGCTCATCTACCGTGAGCCTGCCAAGGTCAGCCCGGACGCAGGAGCCCACGAATGGATGATCTGCGGAAAATCCTGCCTCGCAGGCGACATCTTCGGCGAATTCCGCTTTGACGCGCCCCTAAAGCCTGGCGACCGGATCTCGTTTCAGAACGCCGCCGGTTACACGATGGTCAAGAAGAACTGGTTCAATGGCCTGAAAATGCCCGGCATCGCGATTCGGGAACTTGACGGCACAACACGCATGGTCCGCGATTTTGATTACGACGATTTCGCAGCGGCCCTTTCCTGATCCCGAAACAGCGCACGAGGTCTTTTGGCGACATGAAACGCAATATTCTTATCATCGGCGCTGGCGGCGTCGCACAGGTTGTGGCGCATAAATGTGCGCAAAATAATGATGTGCTGGGCGATCTGCATATCGCCAGCCGCACGGTGTCGAAATGCGCGTCGATCATTCAGAGCGTGCATGACAAGAATGCAATGAAACAGGACGGGGTGTTCGAGGCTCATGCGGTCGACGCGATGGACACGGCGGCGGTGGTGACCCTGCTGGGCAAGACGGGCGCGCAGATCGTGATCAACGTGGGCTCGCCCTTCGTGAACATGACCGTGCTCGATGCCTGCATCCAGACCGGGGCGGCCTATATCGACACGGCGATCCACGAAGATCCGGCCAAGGTCTGCGAAGCGCCGCCGTGGTACGGCAACTACGAATGGACCCGCCGCGACGATTGCGCCAGAGCCGGTGTCACCGCGATCCTCGGAGCCGGATTCGATCCGGGCATGGTCAACGCCTTTGCGCGGTTTGCCATCGATACCTTCATGGACGAGGTCACATCGATCGACATCGTCGACATCAACGCGGGTTTGCACGGCAAGTATTTCTCGACCAATTTCGACCCCGAGATCAACTTTCGCGAATTCACCGGAACGGTCTACAGCTGGCAGCAGGGACAGTGGCAAACGAACGCCATGTTCGAGGTGGCGCGCGCGTGGGATCTTCCGGTCGTGGGCACGCACACCGCCTATCTGTCGGGCCATGACGAGGTTCACTCGCTGGCGAGCAACTATCCGCAGGCCGACGTCCGGTTCTGGATGGGGTTCGGCGCGCATTACATCAACGTGTTCACCGTGTTGCAGAACCTCGGGTTGCTGTCCGAACAACCCGTGCGGACGGCCGAAGGGCTTGAGGTTGTGCCCTTGAAACTGGTCAAGGCCGTATTGCCGGACCCCGCGACACTGGCGCCTGACTATACTGGGAAAACCTGCATCGGCGATCTGGTCAGGGGCACGAAGGATGGCGCAGAGATCGATGTCTTCGTCTACAACGTCGCGGATCACAAGGAAGCCTACAACGAGGTCGGAAGCCAGGCAATTTCCTACACCGCCGGCGTGCCTCCCGTGGCGATGGCCATGTTGATCGCGGACGGAACTTACGACCTCGGCAGGATGATGAACGTCGAAGAGCTTGACCCGCGGCCCCTGTTTCGACTGCTCGACACGCTTGGGCTTCCGACCCGGATCAAGGACGCAGCGGGCGACAGGGCCTGGCATCAATGAGATTCAGTCCGTCGATTCAGGCACCTGCCTTCCTCCCGCAGGGTATTTTGCGCATCACTGGAGCCGCGGCCGACGCTTCAGCACCTCCGCCTTCTCGATCATCCGGATCACGCTCCGCAGGCTGATGTACTTTGTCCGCGCAACGGGATGCGCCAGGGCCAGCACGATCGCTTCCGCTGAATCCTCAGACAGCCCCCGCCGCGTCGTCTCCGCCCGGGCGAAACCGCATAGATCATGAAAGCCGATGGGCGGCAGATCGACCACTGTGCAACGGTTCAACCGCGGCATCGGCACCTTTTCGGCATCATTGGCCGTCATCACGCAGCTGATGTGCGACATGTCGAACGGTAGAACGGGCATTCCCATGCCCTGTTGGTTGCGGGTTCCAGCAATGCCAGCAGTGTCCGCTGCGATCTGGCAGGCGGCGTTGGATCAGCTGGCTTTGCCCCGTGGAATTGAAGAGGTAACCACCCGGCCCACACAGTTCCACTTCCTGCAATCGGCTCTACCAAGACGCTTCATTTGGCCAAGTACCCGCGTTTCAGCTTCGCGCATATCGTCTTCGCCGCTGCGATCTCAGCCATCTCAGATGTCGGACAAGTTTCGAAAGCGGTCCTTCCCGCCGTGCCGATCCTTCCCCAGGATCGCACAACGCTGACCTCGCCAAAGAGTGTGGGTGCAACATCGACCCGGTAAAACCGCGCCATGTTTCGCTCTGGGTCATGCTTGCAGAAATGGCCGGGTGTCACGCTGAACCTCCATTGCCAGAATAACTTCTTGCTAGTAGTAAGTCCAATCAGGTTTCTGAATCGCTGCAGGCCTTTCGATTCAGAATGCTGATGGCTCGCCATCCTCTTTCAAGAGATGCTCCACCACAAAAACCCTCGCAGTTGCGCGACCTCGACATACCAGATCATCCTGCGCCGACCATCGTTGTCGCGAACCCGCTAAGCTAATGGGATGTGTCAGCTGCTTCCCAACCGTTGGGCTAGCCCACCGCGAGAAGTCCACTCAAGACGGCCCCCACCGTAGGCTTCCCGAGCATCTGGGCGGCAGTTCGATCAAAACCCGATCAAGAACGGAAACAGGAAAATCCGCTACGCAATCCTTTGATTTCAAATGCTTTCATGTCGAACCTCGACTTAGGAACACCCTTGGGATCAAAACCCGATCAAAACTTGCTCCTGCTCAGGCCCAGAACGGGACATAGCCCGCTCTTGGATGCTCCGGATCCGCTGGTCGAACAAGACCGGCGTCCAAGGCCTGCCGAATGATCACAGAGGCTTGCGAGGCATTGTGAGGATCGATCCCGAGACGATCGCGCAAGGTCGCGTTGGTCATCCGCTGACCACTTTCGTACTTCAGCGCGGCATGCTGATAGCAAGCGCGGACGCGTTCTTCGGGCGTCATTTCGGCAAAACGGCGAGGCGCGAAGAACACGACCCTGACCGCTTCCCCCTCAGTTCGAAAATCCGGCGGGGGAAGTTGATGGAGCTCAACTGCAGTCAAAACTTTGTCGATGCCGGTGCCCTGTTCCTCACAGAGGCGCATCCGCCGCATCAGCGATGCCAGCGCCTCATTGCGAGATCGGGGCGGGGAATCAAGGAACCGATCCGGGCTGACCAGCGGAGCACCCGGATTGGTGATCTCCATCCGATCAATGAAAAGCTCTATAAGGGGGCCAGCGCCAGTGATCGTCATGTCCTGATGGATCAGCGCATTGGCGATCAGTTCTCGAATGGCAATGGCAGGATAAAGGGGACGTTCTTCCCGGAAAGCCGAACCGATGTGCTCGTTGCGCGGTAGAAGCCCGTCGATATAATCGACCAGCCCCTGAAACCCAGCCGCGTAACCACGCTGTCCATCCTGACGATGGGTCACCGTATCGGCGCGACCGGGGCCACCATAGG
>JBKJTI010000116.1:0-9738 GCA_046590425.1 Cypionkella sp.
TTTCTTTTTGCGATCCTCAAAGGACGCAATAGCCTTTACCACTTGCGATTGCAGATCTTTCAACTCTTTAAGAGACAGCCCGTTGATATCAATGGTCACGTAAGCATCCTTTCAGGATTATGGTGATGCCATTTAGGCTGAAAGGATTATTCTTTCAAGCATTCGCTTATTTTGGGCTGCGTTTGGCAAGAATCCGCTGCAAAGTCCGCCGATGCATCGAAAGTCTGCGCGCCGTTTCCGAGACATTGCGCTCGCACATCTCATAAACCCGCTGGATATGTTCCCAGCGCACCCGGTCCGCCGACATCGGATTTTCCGGTGGTTCCGGCATTGCGGCGCCCTTGGCAAGCAGCGCCTGCATCACGTCATTCGCATCAGCGGGTTTCGACAGATAATCCGTCGCGCCGATTTTAACCGCCGCCACTGCGGTGGCAATCGCGCCGTATCCGGTCAGCACCACAATCCGGCAATCGGGCCGGCGCTCGCGCAGGGTTTCCACCACGTCCAGCCCGTTGCCATCCTCCAGCCGCAGGTCAATCACCGCATAGGCTGGGGGCCGAGCCAGCGCAATCGCACGCCCTGCCGCCACGCTGCCTGCGGTTTCCGGAACAAACCCGCGCTTTTCCATCGCTTTGGCGAGACGCTTGACGAAGACCTCGTCATCATCGACCAGCAGCAAGCTGCGATCCGGTCCCAGTTCTGCGCCAAGATCATCTGCCATGAAATCCCCCGTTCATTCCTTTGCTTAACCTAGGCCGCTATGGCCATATCGTCAAACTCGGCCTAACTTTTCTCAATAAAGCAAGCCGCGCGGGTGGCGATTTGTGCGGCGGTATCGTCCCGGGTGAAGAAATCGGCAAAGCCGCTGCCGGGCAGCATCAGATAGGTGAAGGTCGAATGATCCATCATATAATACTGATCGCCGCTGTCCTGCTTTTTAAAATAGGTCTTAAAGGAGCGCGACGCCGCTTGCACTTGCTCGGGCGTGCCGGTCAGGCCGATCATCTCGGGATGCAGATTTTCGGTGAAATCCTTCAGCACCGCAGGCGTGTCACGTTCCGGGTCAATCGAGATAAAAATCGGGGTGACATCCAGACCCTTGGCCTTCAGCAGATCCACCGCCTCGGCATTGCGCGCGCCATCCAACGGGCAAACATCCGGGCAAAAGCTGTAGCCAAAGTAGACCAGCGCGGGCTTGGCCAGTACGTCTTTGTCGGTCACCGTCTTGCCATCTTCATCCACCAGAGTGAACGGCCCGCCAATATCACCACCGCCACCCGCCACAACCGAGGCGCGGCAATCAGCAAAAGGATCATTGGCGCTGCGTTGCAACGCCACAAAATAGGTGCCGCCCAAAAGCCCTGCCACCGCCACAACCGCCAATCCGGCATAGATTTTCAGCATCCCCGTCTCCTCATTGCGCATTGCTCCGCGCCAAACCAACCCTTATCAATCGCAAAGCCGCCGTAAAGGCCAGCCCCTGCCAAGGCATCCTGTGTCAAACCAGCGTGACATATCCGCCCAATCCATGCAGTTCCGGCCCGAACGGGCGGATTGGCTGCGGCTGCGTACGTTGATCTTCCAGCGCTGGATGGCGAGCTTTGGGCAGCTGGCGGCGCTTTTGGTCGCCACGCGCTACTACGGCATGCAACTGCCGCTGGGTCTGTGTTTTCTGGCGGTTGGGCTGGCGGTGATTGCCAATCTGATCGCGGTGTTCATCTTCCCTCAGAACAAGCGGCTCACTGAAGTTGAAGCCATGCTGACGCTGCTGTTCGATCTGGCCCAGCTCTGCTTTCTGCTGTTCCTGACCGGGGGCTTAACCAACCCGTTTGCGCTGCTGGTGCTGGCCCCGGTAACGGTGTCTGCCAGCGCGTTGGAACTGCGCAGCACCTTGATCCTTGGTGTGCTGGCGGCGGCATTTGTCACTTTCATTGGGTTGGTCAATATCCCCTTGCGGCTGGCCGATGGCACGATCTTTGCCACCCCCGGCCTTTTTACTTTCGGGTTCTGGCTATCCTTGCTGATCGGCATCGCCTTTCTTGGCCTGTATTCGCGCCGGGTGGCAACCGAGATGCGTTCGATGTCCGACGCGCTTCTGGCGACGCAAATGGCTTTGGCGCGCGAGCAGAAACTAACCGACCTTGGTGGCGTGGTCGCCGCCGCTGCGCATGAGCTGGGCACGCCCTTGGCCACGATCAAACTGATCAGTTCTGAGATGATGGATGAGTTGGCGGATCAGCCTGATCTGGCCGAAGACGCGCGGCTGATCCGTGAGCAGGCCAACCGCTGCCGCGATATCCTGCGCTCGATGGGCAAGGCCGGGAAGGATGACCTGCTACTGCGGCAAGCGCCGTTGGAAACCGTGCTGCAAGAGGCCGCCGAGCCGCATATGGCGCGCGGCATCGAGGTGATCTTCACCATCGCAGGCAGCGGCCCGTCGCCCGTGGTGCTGCGCCGCCCCGAATTGATCCACGGCCTGCGCAATCTAGTGCAGAATGCGGTGGATTTCGCCCGCAGCAAGGTCTGGGTCGATGCGCAATACACCCCCGACCGCATCCTGCTGCGCATCATCGACGACGGCGAAGGCTTTCCGGCGCAAGTGCTGGGGCGGATCGGTGACCCCTTCGTGCGCTCGCGCCGCGATGAGCAAGATCTGGCGCGGCGTCCCGAATATGAGGGCATGGGGCTGGGCCTCTTCATCGCCAAAACCCTGCTAGAGCGCACCGGGGCCGAATTGTCTTTCGCCAATGCAGCGGACCCTTTCCTGTCGCCGGACGAACGCCCGGCGCGGTCTGGGGCGATTGTGGAAGTAACGTGGAAAGCGGCAGACATTCTGGCTGAAGCCGCTGGGGCGCTGGGTGAAAACCAGCGCTTTGTCGGGTAGCCACGGCCGCCAGCGCCTGCACGCCTGATCCCCGACGGCATGCCAACCGAGGCCTCTGTGGCGCTTGTTCTGGTCTCCAAATATGCTGACCATTTGCTCTATCGGCAGGCACAGATTTACAGCCGCCAAGGCATCAACCATGATCGCTCCGCCTTGCCTGCTTGGTTTGGCAAGGCGGCCTATGAGCTGAAGCCGGTGTTTGCCGCGCTGATCGCCGATTTGAATCGGTCCACCAAGCTGTTCAGGGACGAAACCCGCGCGCCGGTGCTCGACCCAAAAGCTGGGAAGACCAATAACCGGATACTTCTGGGCCCTGTCCCGCGATGATCGATCGTGGGATGGGCAGTACCGCCGGGCGTGGCCTTCACCTATGCGCAGGGCCGCAGAGGACAATATGCCGACACGATTTTACAGGGCTTCACCGACATTCTGCAAGTGGATAGCTATGCTAGGCATAACCGTCTGATTCAGCCCGACCGGGCGGGTCCTGCCACTCAGCTTGCCTATTGTTGGGCCCATGCCCGCTGCAAACACTTTGAAGTCGCCCGCAACTGCACCGCCCCCATCGCCGCGGCCGGGCTGAAGCGCATCACCGAACTCTACAAGATCGAAACCGAGATCAAGGGCTTGGCGTCTGAAGCCCGAATGGCCACCCGCCAAGACCAGTCCGCGCCGTCTTCGCGACCTGGCTCATCAGTTCGGTGAAGGGACAAAGAGACAAGTCCCACACTGCTTCGGCTTAAAACTTGGCGATCAGATTGACGAAAACGCCCTGTCTGGTTTCGGTCAGATCGGTCAGATCATCCGAGATTGCTCCGAAATCATATCCGACACCCAGCATCATGTGCTGGCCAAACTGACGATACAATGTTGCCACCGCGCCGGCACTCGACAGGCCCGCCTGGTCGGCCATCAGATAGCGGCCTTCGAGTAAAGCATCCCATTTGCGGTTCAGATGATAACGTGCGTTCAGCACCACCAACCCGGCATCGTTCTGCGCCAGGGGCGTGGTGGCATCCGGCGCGCTTTGCGACATCCGATAGCCCAACTTGCCGCCGATCTGCCATTTGGGGCCCAGATCATAGGTGGCGTCGATCGAGAACACATGGCTGCGCTGGCGCGGGCCAGCCTCATCCCGTCCATCCAGTCTTTGTCCATACATATCATAGAGATAGGTGTATTTCGCCAGCAGGTTCAAACGGTCATTATCGACCGGACGAAAGCCATAGCCCAGCACCACCTTGGCATAATCGCCGTTCAGCACGGTTGACCCGGTGCCGCTGGATTTCGCCATATCGAAGGACAACAACCAGCGCTTGGCGTCGGAGACTTCATAGGCGACCATGCCCGCAAGCACCACGGCATCGGCATCGCGCGACGTGCCCGAAGAAACACCCCGGTCGCGGCGCAATTCCAGTTTGGCCTTGGCCGACAAGCCACTGTCGTTTTGATACTGCAGTCCAAAGCTTAGCGCGTTGCGGTCAAAATCACCGCCGATGTCTTGCACGCGGCCCAACTCCAGCCCGCCGCTGAGCGTGAGGAATTTGCTGCTTTGATAGTCCACGCCATAGCTGGACAACAAAGCACGGTGACGGCCGAACATGTCATAGCTGTTCTCGCCATACACATCGACCGCATCGGACAACTGCCGCTTGCCGCCTGCCACAAAGCGCCCGCCATCGCGCCCCGCCAGAGTTAGCCCGTCGACCTCACGTCCCGGCTCCAACTCGTACCCCAGATAGCCTGAGCGGCCTTCAGATTCGTATTCTGCCAAGGCTTTGCCGCCCAAGCCTGCCGATCCGCTCGACAGCATGCCCTCCAGTGACCAGCCATTGCCAAAGGCCAGCTTCGCCCCTGCGCCCAACCGATCATTGCGTGCCCGTTCGCCGCTACGCTGCAAGGTGGTCTGGCCGAACACGTTCCAACTGAAGACATCGCTTTGCTGCACGGTGGCTTTCAGCGCCAGATCAGTCCGCGATCCGGTTTTGTCAGCTAAGCCTGGCTCGGTCCGTGTATCGCTGCGCAAGCCCAGATCCCAAGTCAGGCGGGCGTTTTGCTTGTAGGTTATTTCGGCGGTGCCGCTGTTGTCTTTGCGCCCGGCGTCCGAGGTGAAGGCATCATAGGCCAGTCGGTAGCCGAGTTTGGGGCTGGCCTGCATGTCCAGCCCGATGCCCCACAGATTTTCATCCGAGGTGGTCTGATAATCCAGCGTCGAGAAGCCCGCGCTGCGCCGTTCACTGTAGCCGGTGATTTTTCCGGTGGCGGCAAGGCCAAGGTCGGTCAAATCCAACGCGGTATCAAAGCGATAGCCCTGCCCGTTGCCGCTGGTGGTGTCATTGCTGGACACGATCATGCCGCCATCGGCAGAATAGCTGCTGCCAAAGCCGGGGCCATCGGTGCGGGCAAATTCGGCGTCGATATGGCTGGCTTTGCCAAATTCGTAATGCAGATCAACCCCGGTTCCGGTCTGATCTGCCAAGTCGGTTTTCTCGACCATGCCGGTGACGCCCAAGCGCAACTGATCGGTGAGCCACACCTCGGCTCGCCCGCCATAAGCGTAGCCGTCAACTTCGCCGGCAGCGGGGGTGTATTCGTATTGCGCGACCAGCCGCACCACGGCGGCGCTGCCTGCCTCGGGGATCACAATGCCGCCGCCTGCGCTGCCCGAGAGCGGCGTGTTCAGGTTGATCACGCCCTGAATATAGTTGATCTGGTAATCGCGTCCGGCGATCAGTCGTTGCTGGCTGAGCACCCGCCCGGTCACCTGGTCGCGAGTTTCAATGGTCAGGGTTTCAGAGCCGATGCTGATGTCTTGGCGTCGCAGGAAGTAAAGCGAGCCTCCGGTGCCCAGAAACACCTCGCGCCCCGGCAGGTTGTCGGGTTGGGCCGCATAAAGGGAGACGGCTGCGCGGGTTTCGCCCTGCATCGTCTGCTGTGGCGTGCGGTAGACGCCCTGAAAGCCGTAAAGCCTGCGTTCGTTGCGCAAATATTCCGACCCCACCAAGGCAGCCTTGAAGTTACCCCACATCAGATGGCTGCCATCACGGGCGGCTTTTAAGTAGAATTTGCCATTGGTCGGCGCGTCATTTTCCAGCGTGGAATCATCGCCGTAGACTGGATAGGCCATATCCGGGTCTAGGCGAGACAGCACGCCCAACGGGTCTTTGCGGTCAAAATCTCGGAACAGATCGCGCAGCGCCGTTTCACCCGTGTCGGCGGATGAGGTGATCTGCCAACCGTTCGCGGTCTTGCCGTTGGTGTAATAAGCTAGTCGCCCGATGTTGTAGGTCTTGCCTTTACCCGCCCCGCGCAGCGACTTGCCAAAGGCCAGATCTGTGGTTCCGACGGTGAACCATTCCGAGGTTGGAATGTTGATCAGCGGCTGCGCCAGCACCTGGCCCGCAACCACCACCGGGATCGAGTGATCGCCCGCAGGCAAGATCCGCTGCACCGCGAAATCGCCTTGCGGATCGGCGTAAAACGTCTCGCCGAGGGCTTGCACACTGTTACCCGCACCCAAGCCCGAGCCGGAGACTGTCACCGCCCCACCCCGCACCGGAATGCGGCGGTGAGTGGCTGCGTCGATGCCGGGTTCGACCGGGGCGCTGCGCACGCGGTCCAGCATCACGGCTTCGGTTTCGTCATAGCGTCCGGTGGCATCGTAAACCCGGTAGCGCGCGCCGAGTTGGCCGGGGCGGATATGGCCGCCCACGGTATCGCCGCCCGCCTGATCGCCAGTGGCGTTGTGGTCATCGAACACATCGGTGGCGGTCTGGGCGGGCAAAGCCACCACCACTTCGCCATTCGCGGCCAAGGGTGTGACGGACAGCAACGCGCCGTCGGCGTCGAAAATCCGCACCTCGCCGCGCACCACCCAAGCCGGATAGTTGATCCGGCTGCGCAGCAAAACGCGGGCGGGGCTGGTTTCCACCACCTCAAGATCAAGCCTTGGCCGCACGCCCAAACCATCGACCGTCACGCGCACGTCGGCAGGCACGCTGGTGGCGCGGGCCTTGGCCTTGCGTGCAAGATCGGTATCGCCCGCCAGGGTCACATCACCTGCGGTGATCGCAAAACCATCATCTTGCGCCCAAGCGGTGGATTGCAGGCCCGACAGCAGCGCCAGCAGCGAGACAGAGGCAAAGGAGGAAAGATTACGCTTGATCATGCTATTCATCCTACTTCCGCCGCAGTTCGCGACTGATCGTCAGATCATAGCCGCCTACTCCACGCCACGCCTTGCGGATCGCAGACTCGGCGGCTTTCAGGCGCGCATTGCCCTGCTCGACGCTTTCCTGCGCGCCCAACAGGTAGGCCAATCGAAGCGCGGTTGGCGCGTCTTTGATCCCTGCGATAAGCTTGGTGATGGCACGTCGCAGGCTGTCTTTGGGCAGATCGCCGTCAAACGCTTTGGCGGTCAGGGTGATATCCACCAGCTTTGATGCGGCAGCACCGAAGTTCATCTTGGCGACCTTGCCCGGCGTCAAGCGCAACACACGCGGGTTTTCGGTGGTCACCTGATACCCCAGCGGCAGCGTGCGCGTATCCAACTTCAAGGTAAAGTTAGAGCCGTTGGATTTCGGCAATGCAGCGCAAGGCACATGATAACGGCCAAATTCATCTGTCGTGATCAGCAAGCCATTCACCGTTGCAAGGCGCACGCCTGGCAGACCGGGCTCGTAACCTTTGGGCAGGGCTTTGGGCGGAGACAGCTTGCCATATTTGCCGCCCGTAAAGATATCGTCATCGGTGAGCGACGCGGGGCCATTCGGGCCATCCTGAATGCCGTTGTGGTTTTGATCGTCAAACACTTTGCCGATCACGTCCGAACATTCAAAAACT
Source organism: Cypionkella sp. (assembly GCA_046590425.1). Lineage (GTDB taxonomy): Bacteria > Pseudomonadota > Alphaproteobacteria > Rhodobacterales > Rhodobacteraceae > Cypionkella. The sequence goes on from JBKJTI010000116.1 coordinate 7,727, forward strand.
GCTTCGGGCTGAATCCGCACTGTGGCTGTCGCCGTGTTCGACACCTGCGCGCCGCTGGCATCCAACATATAGCTTTGGTTTACCAGCTTTCCGGCGGTTGTGGTGGATACCCGTGCTGCCAGCCTTAGCACCCGCTTTTGCTGTGCAGCGATATCCAGCGGGCCAAAGCGCAATTGCCTGCCTTGCACGTCCGGTTCGATGGCAATGCCGTCCAAGCTTGCGCTACCCGGTGTGTAAACCAAGCCATCTGGCAACTGATCAACAAATGTCGCGGCGGTGTAGCTGGCGGCGGTTGCATTGTCATAGGTCAGGGTGAAATTCACCGTCTCGCCATAAACGGCGCTGCCGCGGTCGGCGATTTTGGTCGCCACGACATCACTGCCGCTGCCATTACAGCCGATCAGCGGGATGTTGTTGTTAATCACATGCGGGTCGCCAGCCTCAACCGCGAAGGTGAGGAAGAAACGGTTGGCTGCAGCGCTGAAATCTACCAGATGCCCGGTGCTGCCGTCGGGGCCAGAGCCCAACGTTCCCACCGTAGCAGGCAGCAGTGTGCTAAGGTCCAACAGGCCGCCATCCAACCGTGTGGTTGAGGGCGAGGTACCCGAAGGATAGATAAACTCTAGCCGATAGCTGCCAGCACGGGTGACAAAGAACTGATAGCTGCCGTCGCTGCCATCCCGCACGATAGTGATGCCATTGCTGCTGCCGACTCCGGTTTGGCTGCCAAACGGCCCGCTGACACTGATCCGCCCGCCCGTCAGCAACTGTCCGGTGTCTTCACAATACAGCGTCCCCGTCGGGTCATAATCGTTTGCGTTGTCGATACCATCGCCATCGCGGTCGCCGGGGCCTTCGTCAATATCGGATACGCCGTCGCCACCGGTGTCAATCAAGGTCAAGGCAACGGGGTTAGAAGGCTCGGCAATCGGGTGCTGATCCGAGGTCGCAAGGCCGATGTTCTCGGCACCCGGCCCGCCCGCTGCGGTGGAATAGACTAACGTAATCGTCACGGTTCCGGTTTGGCCGGGGTTCAGCATTGCGCCAGCCAAGGTTTCGGTTACCGCTGCACCGTCATAAGCCGGATTTGAGCCGCCCGCTGCAAAGCCTGTGGCCACCAGCGACACGTTGTAATCTGGGTCCAGCACCGCAGGCGCAAGGAAGGCCGCCAGATCGTCGCGCAGGCTGATGCCGGTTTGTGTGATATTGCCGGTATTGGTGACGGCCAAGCTGAATGTCACCTCTTGCACGGTTGGGAACAACAGGCGCGGCGTGCTTGCGGATTTCACCACCGCCAGGCTTGCTACAGCCGTGACCGGGGCCGAGGTAGGATCGCTGTCGCCCTGCCCGTCATCATCTGACACATCGCTAACCACGACTCCAAGCGGCGAGGTGCCCGCCACGGTCGCGGTGTTGCTTAGTCCGCCCGCATCCAGATCACCTTGGGTCTGCACATAGCGCAGCATCCAAGTGGCGGTTTCGCCGGCTGCCAGCGTGCCCTCGGGGGAGCTTGCCGAGTTCGATACAAACTGCACCGCCTGCGCGCCTACAAGACTGCCATCCAGCCGCGACAGAGTATCGCTGACGCTGACAGCACCGAGCGTTACGCTGCCGGTGTTGCGCGCGGTGATGGTAAAAACCGCCTCCTCGCCCGCAGCAGCGCCGATGCTGTTCAGAACTTTCAGCACGGTCAGGCCGGTTGTCGCGGTGATGGTCAATCGCGTTGGATCATCGGTGGTATTGCCATCCGAGTTATCGCCATTATCGGACATATCAGACGCGACGATTCCGGTTGGGCTTTCGCCTGTTACGGTGGCCGTGTTCTCTATCCCACCGGCGTCGATATCGGCCTGCGTCAACACATGCACGACCTGCCAATCGGCGCTGCTGCCGGGGGTTAGGCTGCTGGCCCCGCCGGTCAGCGGATCGGTAGGCAAAACCGTGCCATCGGCGCGGGTCAGGCTATCGCTCAAAGTCAGATTGCTGAGCGTGACGCTGCCGGTGTTCATGGC
>JBKJTI010000041.1:0-21176 GCA_046590425.1 Cypionkella sp.
AAGGCCGCTCACCGCATACAGTCGCGGGGGCGGCTGAGGCTTGGGGTGCCGATTGGTCCACCCATTCCTCATTCTCGTTTCAGTCCAGACGCTTTGCGTTTTTAGAACACCATGCCCCATCATCAGTCACCTAAGCCCCGGTTTGGGTCAAGCGGAAATGCGTCTTTTGAAGGCGCTACGCCGACACTTGCTGGGAATAGTCTAAGCCGGGATGCGGGCGATGGCCTTGCTGCGCAGATTGCCCAGCACGCGGGCGTCAGGGAAATTGCCGTCGGGCGAGGCGGCATAGAGGCGGGCGAAATTTTCAAGCTCGGGCAGGTCAGCGGCGGTGATGTCGCCAAACAGATAGGCGGTTTTGCCTGTCGCACGGAAGGCTATGGTTTGGTCGCGGGTGCAGCCGGACATGCATTCGATTTCAAGCACCTCAACGATGTCAGGCATGGCCTCGCGCAGGGTGCGGGCAAAGCCCTCGCGACCCAACTGGCAAAGCGTGCAGACGTAAAGCCTCATGCCGGAAAGTCGGCCAGCGGGCCATAGAAGATCAGCGCGGGGTGCGGGCTGGTTGCGGATTGCAGATGGGTCGCAAGGCTTGCAATCGTGTGGCGGCTGATCTGCTGATCGGGGGTAGAGACCGCCTCGGCCAACAGCGCCGGGGTGTCGGCGGGTAGGCCGTGGGCGATCAACCGGGCGGCGAGACCCGCGAAGGTGCGACGGCCCATATAGACCACGGTGGTGGCCATCGGGTCGGCGAGCGCGGCCATATTGGTGCTTTCCGGCAGGCTTCCGGTCACATCTGCGCCGGTGATGAATTGCACCCGCCGCGCGGTCAGACGGCGGGTCAAAGGGATGCCCGCGGCAGCGGCAGCAGCAGAGGCCGAGGTGACGCCGGGGATGATTTCGTAAGCAATGCCAGCGGCTTGCAGGGCGACGATTTCTTCTTCCAGTCGCCCGAACATGCCGCAATCACCGGATTTCAGCCGCACCACCCGCTGGCCCGCCAAAGCGTGATCGACCAACAGGCGGCTGACGTGATCTTGTTTCGGCGAGGGACGCCCTGCGCGTTTGCCGACCGCAATCAGATCGGCGGTCTTGGCGGCATGGCCAAGGATTGGGCCAGAGGACAGATCGTCAAACAGCACCACCTCGGCGGCGGCCAACCGTTGCACGGCCTTGACCGTCAGCAGTTCCGGGTCGCCGGGGCCAGAGGAAACGAAGGATACAAAGCCGGTCATGTCGCCTCTGCGATCAAATGGAAGAAGGTGCCCGAGGATTGCCCGCCACCCGATTGGATGCGGAGCGAGCCGGTTTCAGGCACAAGCGTATCCGTCGCATCGGTGACATGCGCAAGGGCTGGGTCGGGCTGGGCAAGGATGGTGGCATAGTGAAATTCATGGCCGCGCAGGCGGGTATTGGCGGGGTGGCCCGCAAGGGGGGCGTGGGTTTCGGCCAAACGGTAGCCCAGATGCATCCGGCGCTTGGCAAAGCTGGTCTCCAGCCCCAACAGGCCCGCCATTTCGTGCCGCACGCCTTGCGCGTCGATCAGGCCTGCCCCCATCGCCATATAGCCGCCGCACTCGCCGTGCACCGGCTTGGTTTCGGCAAAGTTGCGGAGTTTGCTGCGGAACTGGCTGGTGGCGGCCAATTTTCCCGCGTGCAGCTCGGGATAGCCGCCGGGCAGCCAGCAGGCCTCGGCGGTCGGATCGGGGCCTTCGTCGGCGAGGGGCGAGAACGGCAGGATCGTGGCCCCCGCCGCGCGCCATCCGGCCAGAAGATGCGGATAGACAAAGGAAAACGCGGCGTCCCGCGCCAGGGCGATACGGCCTGCCGGGGGGGTGACGGCCAAGGGTTGATGGGCGGGAAGGCTGCCGCGTGCGGCGGCGCGCAGGGCGGCCATATCCAGATGTTCGGCGATGAACGCGCCCGCCTCGGCCAGAAGGGCTTGCAGATGCGGCTGCTCTTCGGCCTGAACCAGACCCAGGTGACGCTCGGGCAATGCGATGCTGGCGCGGCGCGGCAAGGCCCCCAGCACTGTGATACCTGCAGCCGCCATGCCCACCCGCACCAGCGCCTCGTGGCGGGGCGAGGCGACGCGGTTCAGCACCACGCCCGCGAACGGCATCTCGGGGCGCATGGCGCGAAAGCCCATCGCGACGGCGGCGGCAGATTGCGCTTGGCCCGACACATCCAGCACCAGAACCACTGGCCAGCCCATCATCTGCGCAACATCGGCGCTTGCCCCCGTGCCGAAGGCGCCCGGTTTGGCGACGCCGTCGAACAGGCCCATCGAGCCTTCGGTCAGGATCAGATCGGCATCTGCGGCCACCGACACCAACCCCGCGATGCGATCCGGCGTCATCGCCCAACTGTCCAGATTGACCGAAGCGCGGCCCGAGGCTGCGGCGTGAAACGCGGGGTCGATGTAGTCGGGGCCGGATTTGAACGGCTGCACGGTGATACCCTGCGCGCGAAACGCCGCCAGCAAACCCAGCATCAGCGTGGTCTTGCCGGTGCCCGAGGCGGGGGCAGATATCAGGAGGCCGGGGGGAGTCATTTGGCGTCCGGGAAGCGCGGCTCGGTGCCAACCGGGCGGAAGCGGCGGTCGTAGTCGCCTGCGTAAAGCCGGCTTTCCTCGAAGCCTTCGGCGGCCAGAGCGGGGCCGACGAGGATCAGCGCAGTGCGCTCCATTTCCACGCCTATGGCGGTTTGCAGAGTGGCCAGCGTGGCGCGGACGATGCGTTCATCGGGCCAGGTCGCGCGCCAGACCACTGCGACGGGGCAGCCGGGGCCGTAGTGCGGGGTGAGATCTGCGACAACCTTTTCAAGCACATGCACCGAAAGGTGGATGGCTAGGGTCGCGCCGGTGGCGGCGAAGGCGGGCAGGTTTTCGGCTTCCGGCATCGCCGTAGCGCGGCCAGATGTGCGGGTCAGCACCACCGACTGCGTCAGGCCCGGCAGGGTCAGTTCGGTGGCCAAAGCGGCAGCGGCGGCGGCGAAGGACGGCACGCCGGGGGTGACATCATAGGGGATGTTCAGCGCGCGCAGGCGGCGGAGTTGCTCGCCCATCGCTGACCACACCGACAGATCGCCGGAGTGCAGGCGAGCAACGTCTTGGCCTGCCGCATGGGCGGCGGCGAGTTCGGTGATGATCTCGTCCAGCGACAGAGGGGCGGTGTTGATGATCTTGGCACCGGGGGGGCAATGCGCCAGCAGCGCCTGCGGCACCAAGGACCCTGCGTAAAGGCAGACCGGGGAGCTTGCGATCAGATCGCGCCCGCGCAGGGTGATCAGATCGGGCGCGCCGGGGCCCGCGCCGATGAAATGGATGGTCATGAGGGACTCCTTTCGGCAAGGGCTGCGGTGGCCATGCCGTCTTGGGATGTTACGCGCGCACCTAACAGCCGCGCGCCAGGGCCAGCGGCGGCGAGGGCAGCAGCTTCGGCAAGGCTGCCGGTGTTGTAGCGCGCTTGGACACGGGCGGATTGGGTGAGGGTAAGTTGATTCCGCAGGTTTTCCAAGGAGATGGCATGCAGCGGCAGATTGCGCTCAGCGGCGAGGGCTTGGATAACCGCGGCGTCGGCCTTGTCCGCAGCGGTGGCGAGGGCCTGAGCCGCGTGGCCTCCAATGCGCGCCAAAGCATCGCGCAGGCTGTCGATCCCCGCATCTTTGCGAAAGCCCAAGCCTGCAACTATCATCGGATGACGCTCCACTGCACGACCGGACGGACGGCGTCCCAGCCGCGCATCCGGCCTAAGGGGGCGGCTGCGGCAAGGTCGATGCGCAGAAGGGTGCCGCCGCGTTGAGCGTGTTGCTGCGCAAGCAGGCTTTCGGTTTCCAAGGTGACGCCATTGGCCACTATGCGGGTGCCTGCTGGGAGGAGTTGCCAGAGTTGATCGAAAAGCGCAGCATTGCCACCGCCGCCGATGAAGACCGCATCGGGGATAGGGTGGCCGACAAGGGACTCGGCAGCGGGGCCTTCGATGCAGGTTAGCCGGTGGTCGATTCCGAATTTTGCAGCGTTGGTGCGGATGTTGATCACGCGGTCGGCGCGGAGTTCAAACGCCAAAGCGCGGCCTGCCGCCAAGCACCATTCGACCGAGATGGAACCTGAACCTGCACCGATGTCCCACAGCAGTTCGCCCGCGCGGGGAGCAAGGGCAGACAGCGTCAGCGCGCGCACCGGGCGTTTGGTGATCTGGCCGTCATGGGCGAACAGGGGATCATCAAGGCCAGAGGCACGGGACAGGCCTAGGCCGGCGGTGATCTCGATGGCGACGGCGACGGGGGCAGTGATGTCGACCATCGCAAAGGCGTCGGCTGTGGTCTGGCGGATGCGTTGGTTAGGGCCGCCGAGACATTCCAACATGGTCAGATCGGCAGCGAAGCCTTGAGCGGTCAGCCAAGCGGCAAGGGCAGGCGGGGCGTCAACGTCTCGCAGCAGGCAGATCGCCCGTGCGCCTTTGGTCAGCACCGGGCGCAGACGGGCAAACGGGGCGGCGTGCAACCCGTGGCAAGTGATCTCCTCGATCCGCCAGCCGAGATGGGCGGCGGCGAGTTGGAAGGTTGAGGGCGCGGGGAAGGAGTGCCATTCGTCGCGGAAAAGCTGAGCGGTGAGGCTGCTGCCAGCCCCGAACCAAAAAGGATCGCCCGAGGCGAGGACCGCCACCCGTTGCCCCTTGCAGGCCAGCACTGGGGCCACCGAGAACGGCACCGGCCAAGTGCTGCCTTTTTCGCCTGCGCTCACCAAGGCCAAATGACGCGGGCCACCGAAGATGATTTCGGCCTGCGCCAAAGCTTCCCGGCTTGCATCTGACAGGCCCGCCAAGCCATCCTCGCCCAGACCGATGATCGCAACCCAAGGCTTATCCATGACTCGCATCCTTCTCTTGGGCGGCACTACCGAGGCGAGCCTGTTGGCGCGGGCAATGGCGGCTGAGGGCAAGGATGCGGTGTTCTCTTATGCCGGACGCACCGATCGCCCCGTGGCGCAGCCCCTGCCCATGCGGGTCGGCGGCTTTGGCGGTGTGGCTGGGCTGGTGGATTATCTGCGCGCCGAGCGGATTGGCGCTGTCGTCGATGCCACGCATCCCTTCGCCGCACAGATGAGCCGCAATGCGATTGAGGCTTGCAGCGCCGCGGGTGTGCCGTTGTTGGGGTTGGAGCGCGCACCTTGGGTGGCTTGTTTGGGCGACCTTTGGGTTCATGTCGGCAGTATTGAGGCCGCTGTCGCAGCTATGCCCGATACCCCCGCGCGGGTGTTTTTGGCGATCGGCAAGCAGAATTTGTCCGGTTTTGCCGCGAAACCACATCATTACCTGCTGCGTTTGGTCGATGCGCCTGATGCGCCGCCGCTGCCCGACTGCACGGTGGTTCTGGCGCGGGGGCCGTTTGAGGTTGAGGATGACAAGGCTTTGATGTTGCATCACAATATCAGTCATATCGTTGCCAAGAACGCAGGCGGGTCGGGGGCAGAGGCCAAGCTGATCGCCGCCCGCGCACTGGGTCTGCCGGTGATCCTGATTGACCGCCCCGCCCTGCCCGCAAGGGCCGTGGTTGGGTCGGTCGCAGAGGTGATCGAATGGCTGTCTCATGCGGACCTTGGCGTGTAGACAAAGCGGCCAACGCGGCGGGTGGCGGAATTGCCGACGATGACGACGGTGCGCATGTCGGCCATTTCGGGGGTGGCTTCGCCGAGGCTGACGGTGTGGATGCGTTCTTCGGGGGTGCTGACCGCACGGGCGAAGGTGATCAGGCGATCTGGCCCACATTCTTGCAGCAGGATTTCCAAAGTGCGGGCAAATTGGTGCGGACGGCTGGCAGAGCGGGGATTGTAGAAGCCCATCGCGAAATCGGCTTGGGCCGCCAAGCGCAGGCGGCGTTCGACCAGCGGCCACGGTTTAAGGTTATCGCTGAGATTGATCGCGCAGAAATCGTGGCCCAAAGGCGCACCGGCATGGGCAGCGGCGGCCAGCATCGCGGTGATGCCGGGAAGGATGCGGATATCCAAGTGGTGCAAGTCGGGGTGCTTTTCCAACGCCTCAAACAAAGCCGAGGCCATGGCGAACACGCCGGGGTCGCCGGACGAGACGATCACCACGCGCGCGCCTTCGGACGCCAATCGCAGGGCATGATCGGCGCGGTCAATCTCAACCCGGTTGTCCGAGCCATGCAGGGTCAGACCGGGGCGCGGGGCGACGCGGGCGACATAGGGGAAATAGCCGATCACATCACTGGCCTCGGCCAAGGCGCTGCGCACTTCGGGCGTCACCATGTTTTCAGCGCCGGGGCCAAGGCCCGCGACAGCCAGCCAGCCGCTCATTCGATGCCTGCCATTTCCGGGCGGCGGCCTTGGCCGTGGACCAGCACAATGGCGAAATACGGGCAATCGGCGGCATCGACGTCTGCCAGCCGCGCGATGCGCTGGGTCGGCATAGTGCCCCGCTCGACCAACCAAGCGTCGCTCAGCCGCCCGCTGGCCTGCAAGGCTGCACGGACTTTCGGCAGGTTGCGCCCGGTTTTCATGATCACCATGGCGTCAGAGCGCTGCATATGGCTGATCAGATCGGCCTCGGGCAGCGTCGCCATCAGCACAGACAGCACATCATCGCCCCAAGTAAATGGCGTGCCGACGGCGTTCCAGCAACCCGTCATACCGGTGATGCCGGGGATCACTTCAACCTCCGCCCGCCCCTGCAAACGCGTGTGCAGGTGCATGAACGAGCCGTAGAAGAACGGATCGCCCTCGCACAGCACGATCACATCTTCGGTTTGCGCGACCTCGGCCAAACGGGTCGCCCAATCGTCATAGAACCGCGCCAAAGCATTGTTATATTCAGGGCTGTCGAAGGGCATCTCGGTGGTCACCGGATATTCCATCGCATATTCGGTCACGCCCTGCAAAAGCATCCCTTGCACGATCTGCCGCGCCTGTCCTGCCCGCCCCGCCTTGCGGAAATAGGCGACATGCGCCGCGCTGCGGATCAAGCGGTCAGACTTCACCGAAATCAAATCAGGGTCGCCGGGGCCAAGTCCTGTGCAGATGATTTTACCCATTCACTCCACCCGGCTTGCAAGCGCGTTGATCGCAGCCACGGTAATGGCCGATCCACCGAGCCGCCCGCGCACAATCAGCGACGGCACCGGCAGCGCCTCCATCAACGCAGCTTTCGATTCCGCCGCCCCGATGAAACCGACCGGGCAGCCGATGATCGCGGCAGGGCGCGGGCAGCTTGGGTCTTCCAGCATGTTCAGCAGGTGAAACAGCGCGGTGGGGGCATTGCCGATGGCAACAACAGCGCCTTCTAGATGAGGCCGCCACAGTTCCAAGGCGGCGGCAGAGCGGGTGTTGGCCATCTCTTTCGCCAGCAGGACCACAGCGGGGTCATGCAACGTGCAGATCACCTGATTGCCCGCAGGCATCCGGCCCCGGGTGACGCCTTCCGACACCATGCGCGCATCGCATAGGATCGGCGCACCAGCCTCTAATGCCGCGCGGGCGGCGATTGCCATGCCAGCGGAGAACTCGATATGCGCCTCAAGCCCAACCATCCCGGCGGCGTGGATCATCCGCACCGCGGCGATTTCTTCTTCGGGCGTGAAGCGGGCGAGATCAGCCTCGGCCCGGATCATCGCGAAGGATTGGCGGTAAATCTCGGCGCCATCGGTGATGTAGCTATGCGGCATCAGGGGATCTCGGTCAGGATATGGGTTTCAGTCAGGTCAGCGGCGGATAGCCCTTCGCGCAGCGGAGTGCCAGAGGCCGTGCCGTCGCGGATCAGGGCAAAGCCTATGGGGGTAGCGGTGAGCGTCAGCGGGGCTGCGGTAGGGTGGGCGCATCCCTTGGCACAGCCCGAGACATGCAGCCTTTCGGTCAGATGCGGGGCCAAAGCGCGGGCAAGCGGGCGGGTGGCGGCATGGGCTTGCAGGCAGCCGGGGGCGCCGGTGCAGGCGATGACGCGCAACATCGGATCATCGGCACGGGTGATCAGGCCGGGGATCTGCGGTGCCTCGGCCAGCCCTTCGATCAGCAGCATCCGCCAAGGTGTCACGCGCAAGGGGCCCAAATCAGCGAGGGCTGCCAAAGTTTCCGCCTGCATTTGGCCAAACTCAAAGCCGACCAGTTGGCCCTGCGGCTGTAGACCGGGCGCGGGCTGTGCGGCTGCAACCAGGCGCGGGGTGGTGAAACCTTCGGGTAAAGCCCGGTGTTTTAGAAGGCTTGCCATACGCCCCCTGCCCTTGGTCACGCCACCATGGGCGATGAACCAATGCGCCAAGGCAACGGCCTCAGCTACGGCGGTTTCGGAGGTGACGGGTTTGGCAAGCGGGCTTTGGGTGGCCAGCAGCAAGCCCTCGGTCCCGGATTCCAGCCAGATATCGGCAGAGACATCACGCAAGACCGGTTGGGCGGCGGTATCCAGCACAAAACCGAATTTCCCCGGCAAGGCAGGGGCATCGGGGACAGCAAGGGCTGAGGCCAGATCTGCCGCAAGGGTCTCGGTAAGGTCAGACTTCGCCCAAAGCGGCGTGACGATGATATTGCGGCGCGCTTCAGCCCCGGCGCTGGCGTCTATCAGGCCAAGCCCGCGCAGGCCGTCGATCAGGGCCGGATGGCTGGCTTCGGTGACGCCGCGGAGTTGCACGTTGGCGCGGTTGGAGATGTCGATCAGCCCGTTGCCATGCAGGGCTGCAAGCTGGGCGATGCCGCGCGCCTGATCAGAAGTTAGACGCCCCCCATGCGGGCGGACACGCACAACCAGCCCATCGCCAGATTGCATCGGCCGCAAGGCGCCGGGGCACCAGCCTTGGACGATGGGAGAGGTGGTCATTCCCCCGCCCCCATCATTGCAGCGATCGAGTTGCGGCGGGTGATCCACAGGCCTGCATCCTGCAACGCCTGAAATCGCGCGCGTAGGGCAGCAAGCGCGGCGGGGTTTTCGGCCTCCATGAAAGCCACCAGATCGGCGCGACCCAAAGTGGCTTCGTGATAAAGATCAAACAGATGTGCAGGCACGGCGCGGGTCAGATGCGCATAGGCGGCAAGGTTATCCAAGGTCGCCGTCACCTCAGCCGCCCCCCGGAAACCGTGGCGCATCATGCCCGTCGCCCAATCGGGATTGGCCGCCCGGGCGCGCACGACGCGACCGATTTCCTCGGCCACCAGTCGGGCTTTCGGCGCATCCGGGCGGGTGGCGTCGATATGATAAAGTGCGGGTTCAGCCGCCCCTACAGCGGCCATGGCTGCGGCAAACCCGCCCTCATGCGATGCGTAGTCGGGGGCAAGCAAAATATCGGTTTCCACCAGATCCTGCACATGCGCATAGCCGTCAGCGCTGCGCAGACGATCCTCCAGCGCGGCACGGTTGTGCTGGCTTTGGCCCTTGGCGTCGATGCTCCAATCCGACCCCGAAAGCCACGCCTCGCCTGCCGCCGCACGACCTTCCGCGCTGTAATCTTCCAGAGCAGGCTCCATCCCCATGCCATAAAGCCCCGGTTTGGGGCCAAACACCCGTGGGCCTGCGGCGATATAGGGGTTCATATCGGGGGCCTCGTCACGCGCGGCCAGAGCTGTGGCCGCGGCGTCGAACAGTTGTGAGAGCCCGCCGAACACATCGCGGAACAGCCCCGAGACGCGCAGGGTCACGTCAATGCGCGGGCGGTCCAGCAAGGCGAGCGGGACGATCTCAAACCCGGACACCCGCTCTGACCCGTCATCCCATTTCGGCGCCACCCCGGCCAGATGCATCGCCATCGCCAATTCCTCGCCCGCCGTGCGCATGGTGGCAGAGCCCCAAAGGTCGATCACCAGCCCCTTCGGCCAATCGCCTTTGTCCTGCAAATGCCGGCGCAACAGTTCCTCGGCAAGCTTGACGCCTTGAGCATGTGCGGCACGAGACGGCACGGCGCGGGGGTCAACGGAATAGAGATTGCGACCGGTGGGCAGCACATCGCTGCGGCCGCGCCAAGGCGAGCCAGAGGGGCCAGCACTGACACGACGGCCCGCAAGCGCAGTCAGCAGCCCTTCGGTTTCCCCCGGCGATTGGCCGTAGATATGCAAGCCATCGCCGAACTGGCTTTCCTTGATATCACAGACAAACCGGTCAATCCGGGTGATCGCTTCGGCGGGGCTGGCCGTCTGATCCAGCCCAAGATCGGCCTCAACGCCCGACGCCTGCGCCTCATCGCGAATGGTGGCAATCAGGCGGTTGCGGCGCGACGGGTCTAGGCCATCGGCGGTCGAGTATTCATCCAGCATCCGTTCCAGCCGCAGGAGGTTTTCCGGCGTGGCGGATTGCGCCAAGGGTGGCGGCACATGGCCAAGCGTGACAGCCCCGATGCGGCGCTTGGCTTGCGCGGCCTCGCCGGGATCATTGACGATAAACGGGTAGATCACAGGCAGCGCGCCCGTCAGCGCTTCCGGCCAGCAGTCGGTGGAAAGGGCGACCGACTTCCCCGGCAACCATTCCAGCGTGCCATGTGCGCCGATATGGATCAGCGCGTGCAGGCCTCGCGCGCGCAGCCACAGATAGAAGGCGACATAGGCGTGGCGCGGGGTGCGGGAAAGGTCGTGGTAGTCCGTTTCGCGCAGCGCCACCGTGCCGCGTTCGGGTTGCAGGGCGATCAGGGCTTGGCCTGCGTGAATGGCGGCGAAATGGAACTGGCCGTCTCGGGCGGCGGGGTCGGATTCTGGTGCGCCCCATGCGGCGGTGAGGGCGGTTTGTAGCGGTTCTGGCAGGGTAGTGAGGGCAGCTTTGTAAGCGTCGAGTGGCCAAGACAGGGTTTCGGTTGTCAGAGTTTTCGCAAGATTCGCTCGCGGCTCGACTCCGTAGCGTTCGGCGGCCAGCGTGTGGGTCAAAGCCTCCACCGACGCAAGGGCATCCAGTCCAACCGCATGGGCAATCTGATCTGGCCTGCCGGGATAGGTCGACAGAATCACCGCCAGTTTGCGGTCCGCAGCGGGGGTGGTGGCAAGCTGGTGCCAGCCAAGGACACGCTCCACCACCGCAATGATCCGGGCCGGATGGGCGCGATGGGCGAAGCGCGAGAACTGCAGATCTGGGTCGCGTTTGCCGGGCGATTTGAAGCTGATCACCCCGGCAAAGATGCGGCCATCGACTTCGGGCAACACCACATGCATCGCGAGGTCGGCGGGGGAAAGGCCGCGCTCGGACCCCGCCCAGTCGCGCTTGCGGGCGGTCGAAAGCGCGACTTGGAACACCGGGCAGCCGATGGCGTCGAGGGGGGTAGTGCCGTCGCTCCCACGGGCCGAAAAGGCGGTGGCGTTGATGATGGCGGCGGGGTTCATGTGGGCGAGGGACTGGCGCAGGAAGGCATCGGCTCCGGCGGCTTTCAGCGAAGGGGCGAACAGGCCATAGGCGGCAAGGCCCCGCGCCCGGAAAGCGCGGATCAGCGCATCCACCGGATCGGTGTCGGCGGCGGTCACATAAGAACGGTAGAAAGTCACGGCCACGGCAGGGCCTGTGGCGGCGGGCTGAGGGATCACGCCAAGATCGGGGTCATACCAGCCGCAATCCGGCACGGTTTTGTCGCCCAGCACCGGACCAGCATAGAGACCAGCGGCGAGGGCAAGCTGCGCCAAAGCGGCTTGGGCGGCGACGGCACCCCCGGCATCACATAGGGCAGACAGGCGACGCAGCGTGCTGATCGGCAGGGTAGAATGGCCATCGAGCGCCTTATCCTCACGGCCATCAGCGGGCAGGACGGCCAAAGCGATGCCCTGACGCCGCGCCAGATCCTGCAACTGCATCAACCCGTAGGGCCAGTAATTCTCGCCGCCGATCAGACGCACAAGGATGCCTTTGACGCCCGGCAGGGTTTTCTGAACGTAAGTATCGACCGACATTGGATGTTGCAGCGCCACCAGATTGGCAAGGCGCAGCGAAGGCAGCTTGGCCTCCCCTTGCTTTGCCCGATGCCAGCCCGCCGCGAAAGCGCCGAGGTCACTGTCGGAAAACGACAACACCACCAGTTCGGCCGGGGTCTGACCCAGATCGAACGGGGTTTGCGTATCCTCCAGCCCATGGCTTTCGCGGAAGACGACATGCATGGCTCAGGCCCCCAGCACGCTGCGGATCGCGGCAAGGTCAATGTGGTGATGCTCGGCGATCACCACCAACTGGCCTTGACGCGGGGTTGCGCCCCAGGGGCGGTCAAACTGATGCCGCACCCGCGCGCCCACCGCCTGCACCAACAGGCGCATCGGCCTGCCTTGCACCGCCACATAGCCCTTCACCCGCAAAATATGCTGTTCCGCCGCAAGCCGCTGGATCGCGGCGACCAAAGCGTCAACATCGCTGATCTCAGGTAGATCAATCACCACGGTATCGAAATCGTCATGCTGGTGGTCATCATGGCCATCGTGATGCGACGGGCGCGCGGCGAGATCATCCTCGGCCTTCGCGTTCAGGCCAAGGATCAAGGCCGGGTCAATGATGCCTTCCGACATCGACAGAATCGGGATCGGACGGGGAGATTCCGCCACGATCACGGCACGCGCTGCGGCAAGGCCAGCTTCGCCCGCCAGATCAGCCTTCGACATCAGGATAATGTCGGCGCAGGCGATTTGATCTTCGAACACTTCGGACAACGGGGTTTCGTGATCCAACGACGGATCAGCTGCGCGTTGGGCATCCACCGCCTCGACATTCGGCGCGAAACGGCCAGCGGCAACAGCCTCGGCATCGGCCAAGGCGATCACGCCATCGACGGTGATTTTAGAGCGGATCGCAGGCCAGTCGAAGGCCTTCAACAAGGGCTTTGGCAGGGCAAGGCCGGAGGTTTCAATGATGATGTGATCGGGCCGCACGGGCAGCGCCATCAGAGCCTCGATCGTCGGGATGAAATCATCGGCCACAGTGCAGCAAATGCACCCATTGGCGAGTTCAACGATATTCTCCACCGGGCAATTCGCATCGGCGCAGGATTTCAGAATGTCGCCATCGACGCCAACGGTGCCAAACTCATTGACCAGAATAGCAAGGCGCTTGCCCTGCGGATTCTGCATCAGATGCCGGATCAGCGTGGTTTTGCCCGCGCCAAGGAAGCCGGTGATCACGGTGACGGGGATTTTTGCAAGATCAGACATTCAGGACTCCAAAGGCGGGATACGGGCAAGGCTTTGCTTGCGGAAAATCACCGGGCGCGCACGCCACGGCACGATACCATCGGGAGCAGCAAGATAAGCGGCGGCCCCAAGAAGAATGTCGGCTGCATCAGCCTCGGTCAGACGACCATAAACATAAGACCAACGACCGGGGGCCGAAAGCGCAACCGCCGCACCAGAATTGCAGGCGGATAGACAGGGCACGCCGACGATGCGCAGACCTTGCGGGATTTCCCCCGCCAGCAATGCGGCGTGCAGCCGTGCGCCAGGCAGCGCTTCGCCATCTTCCACGACCTCTCCGGCCTTACAGGTGGTGCAGACATGCAGCGTTACACTCATCGGCCTATCCATGCTTGGCAATGGGATGGCCAGAAAGGCACGACCAAAGGGCCTTGCCTGCTGGTTGCGAAACACCCCGTTCGCCCGTTCAGTCTTGCGCTGGCAGGTCTCCCGGCTTGCGGATCCGGGGTTGCCCCCACGACTGCCCGCCTTCCCGGATTGCTCCAGTGGCATTAGGCAACCTCTCCGGTCACGGTCGCGGGGGCGGCAGCTTTCGGGGTCGCCCCCTTTCGCATTCCCTCTTCGCCTGTCATAAACAGGAACCAGCGCATGCCCACCTCATGGCACAACCGCGTCCCTTGTCAAGCAACGGAAAACACCAGATGGCCGACCCAGAGCTGCCCGTGATCGAGCCCGCCACCTTTAGCGACATATCAGGCGATGAAAACGCCCGTCACGCGCGCAAAATGGCGAAGAAGAAAGCCGCGCGCGATAAGATCATGGCGGGCAAGGCCGGAGATAAAGGCCTGCTGATCGTCCACACTGGGGCGGGCAAGGGCAAATCCTCCAGCGGATTCGGCATGATTCTGCGCTGCATCGCGCATGAGATGCCCTGCGCTGTGGTGCAGTTCATCAAAGGCGCATGGGATACCGGCGAGCGCCGGATCATCGAGACGCATTTTTCCGACCTCTGCGAATTTCACGCCATGGGCGAGGGCTTCACCTGGGAAACCCAAGACCGCGCCCGCGACATCGCGATGGCCGCGAAGGGCTGGGAGAAGGCGAAAGAGCTGATCCGCGATCCGGGCAACCGGCTGGTGCTGCTGGATGAGATCAACATCGCTCTGCGCTATGATTACCTCGATATCGCCGAGGTGCTGGCGTTTTTGGCCGCCGAGAAACCGCCGCTGACCCATGTGGTGATGACCGGGCGCAACGCGAAGCCAGAATTGATCGAGGCCGCCGATCTGGTGACAGAGATGACGCTGGTGAAACATCCGTTCCGATCCGGCATCAAAGCGCAGCCGGGGGTGGAGTTTTGACACCGCGTGCTTGCTGAGCGGCTGAATTGGGGGCCAGCCCCCAAACCCCCGGGATATTTTTCACAGTATGAAAGCAACGAAGTGTTAATCTTTTCACGTCAAACTGACCAAACGGTACAGGGGGGGACCCCGATGACCGCCCGGTGTGAAAGTGCAGCACCTTCCCCAATCTATTGGCCCGAGGTGCTGCGCCCACTTCTGGCTTTCATACTGGAAGCAAATATCCCCGCCGGAGGCTTCCGCAATCTCATCCCATGCGCCGCCGGACGCCTGCAATGACCGCCATCATGATCCAAGGCGCGGGCTCCAACGTCGGCAAATCACTGCTGGTGGCAGGCCTGTGCCGTGCGGCGAAGTTGCGCGGGCTGTCGGTGGCACCGTTCAAGCCGCAGAACATGTCCAACAACGCGGCGGTGACAGCGGATGGCGGTGAGATTGGCCGGGCGCAGGCATTGCAGGCGATGGCATGTGGGCTGGAGCCGCATACCGATATGAATCCGGTTTTGTTGAAGCCTGAGTCTGAGACCGGAAGTCAAGTTGTGGTGCAGGGCAAGCGCATGGCCACTGTGAAAGCGCGGGATTATGCGGCGTTGAAGCCATCGCTGATGGCTCCGGTTTTGGACAGCTTTAACCGTTTGAAATCGCGCTATGATCTGGTGCTTGTGGAAGGCGCAGGCTCTCCGGCCGAGATCAATCTGCGCGGCGGTGATATTGCCAATATGGGCTTTGCGCGGGCGGCGGATTGCCCGGTAATCCTGACCGGAGACATTGATCGTGGCGGCGTGATCGCGCAGATCGTTGGCACGCAGGCGGTCCTGGACGCGGGCGACAATGCGATGATCGCAGGGTTTTTGATCAACAAATTTCGCGGCGATCCTCGTCTGTTCGACGATGGCTACAAACTGATCGAGGCCCGCACGGGATGGCGTGGCTTTGGCGTGGTGCCATTTTTTGAGGGTGCGTCCAAGCTGCCCGCCGAAGATGCCCTCGATCTGCCAAAAGGCGCCGGGGCGGGCGGTTATAAGATCGCGGCGCTGACACTTTCGCGGATCGCGAATTTCGACGACCTAGACCCCTTGGCGCAGGAGCCAGGTGTCAGCTTGCAGATGGTGCGGGCGGGCGAGGCGATTGCGGGTGACACTGATCTGGTGATCATTCCCGGCTCAAAATCCACGCGCCGCGATCTGGCCTATTTGCGCGCGCAGGGCTGGGATATTGACGTCGCGGCGCATCTGCGACGCGGCGGCCGCGTGTTGGGGATTTGCGGCGGCTATCAAATGCTGGGCCAGATCGTGCGCGATCCTGAGGGCATCGAAGGCCCGGCGGGCGAGACCATCGGTCTGGGCGCTTTGGCGGTGGATACCGTGATGACGCCCGACAAGCGGCTGACCCGGACCGAGGCTATTCATGCCGCGACAAATCTGCCGATGCAGGGCTATGAGATTCACATCGGCCGCACCGATGGCCCCGACCGCGCCCACCCCTTTGCCTATATCGCAGGCCAGCCCGAGGGTGCCATTTCGGCCAATGGCCGGGTGATGGGCAGCTATCTGCATGGCATGTTTGCCAATGACGCCTTTCGCGCCGGATTCCTGCGCCAGATCGGCGCGCAGGCCTCGGAGTTGAACTACGGTGCGGGGGTTGAATCGGTGTTGGATGCGCTTGCCGCGCATCTTGAAACCCATGTCGATGTCGATGCCTTGCTGGCCTTGGCGCGCTAGCGCTGCTGCCATTCAGTCTGGGTGTTTTCCTGCCAGCCGGTGCGGTGCAACAGCGGGGTATCATCCAGAAATTCGGGATGACCCAGGCAAAGATAGGCGGCAAACTCCCAATCCTCGGGCACGCCCAGCAGCGCCTCGATGTCATGCGGTTCCAAAATTGAAACCATCCCGAGGCCCAAATTCTCGGCCCGCGCCGCCAGCCACAACGTATGGATCGCCATGGCCGTCGATTGCCGCAGGGTTTCGGGCAGAGTTTGGCGGCCCAGACCATGCCCGGCCTCGGGGTGCATCACGTTGAACACCGCCAGTTGCACCGGGGCCATCTCCAGCCCCGCGAGCTTCAGCGCCAGATATTCGGCGTGTTTGTCACCGGTATAAAGCTTGGCAGCCTCGGCGTTGCAGCGGCTGAAGTTGGCGCGCACGGCAGCGCGCAGCGTGACATCATCGACGCGGATCACCCGCCACGGGCGCGCATTGCCGACCGAGGGCGCGCAATCCATCGTGGCGCGCAGACGCTCCAACGCCGCCTCATCCACCGGATCAGGGCGGAAATGCCGCACGTCACGACGCCATTGCAGGATGCGCAAAAGGGTGGTGGATTCGTCTGGGGTGAAGCGCATCAGACCTCCAACGCGCGGGTCAGCCGCGCCCATTCGGCGTGCGAGCCGGGCAGACCGATCCGCAGCCAACGGTTCGAATAGGGAAAGATCCGGCTCCAAATTTGCTGCTTTGCCAGTCGAAATTGTGCGGTTTCTGCATCCGGCGTCTCATAGGTGCGGAACAGTTCGCAGCCACCCACCCGTGGCCAGCCTGCGGCCAGAGCCAAAGCATCGGCCTGTACGACCTCAGCCCGCAAGCGTTGCACCGTCGCCTTGGCCCAAGCTTTATCCGCCAAGGCCGCAGCCCCGATGCGCAGGGCCGCACCATTGACCGGCCACGGCCCGGACATTTCCTGCAGCGCCGCAATATCCTCGGCACCGCCAATCACGAAGCCCAAGCGCACGCCGGCTAGCCCGTAGAATTTGCCAAAAGATCGCAGCACCAGCAGTCCCGCCTGCCCGGCTTGCGGGATCACCGACAGTTCCGGCTGCGCATCGGCGAAGCTTTCATCCACCACCAATCGCCCGACTTGCCCTGCCAAAGCCAGCAGGTCAGCGGGCACATAGGAACGGCCATCGGGGTTGTTGGGATTCACCACCACGGCAAGGTCAGCTCCCGCCAACTGGCCGAACTGGCTGACCTGTTCGACCCTCCAGCCAGCAGCCCGCAGGCTGGCGGCATGTTCGTTATAGGTCGGCCCCAGCACGCGCGCTTTTCCCGGCTTCGCCAGCCTCGGGATCATCTGGATCGCGGCCTGCGCGCCTGCCACAGCCAGCATTGGGGCGGTGCAATGGTAGGCTTTTGCGGCCACATCCAGCAGGGCTTGCTTGGCACTTTGCGTGGGCAGCATCGTCCAATCCTCCGGCTGCACCGCGGGAATCGGATAGGCCACACGGTTGATGCCCGTGGACAGATCAATCCAATCCGCACCACCAAAGCGGGCCATCGCGCCGTCAATATTCCCCCCGTGATCGCGCATCTGCCCCCTCAAACCAGCGCCAAACCGAGCAGCGCTGCGCCCAGCACAAACATCGCGCGCAGATAAAGCGCAAGTCCTCGTTGCAGATCAGCGGGCGTTGGATCGGGCGCGCCCGCGTTAACCCAAGGCTCATCCGCCACCCAGTCGGCATAGACACGCGGCCCAGACAGCCGCACTCCAAGACCCGCGGCCATTGCGGCTTCCGGCCAACCTGCGTTGGGCGAACGGTGCAGGCCAGCGTCGCGCCACATCACGTTCACCGCCTGTCGCGGAGCCGCCGAAACCAGCGCAAAGACCGCGCCCGTCAGCCGCGCGGGGATCAGATTGACCAGATCGTCGATGCGGGCCGATGCCCAACCGAAGGCCTCAAACCGCGGGGTGCGGTGGCCGATCATCGAGTCTAGGGTGTTGATCGCCTTATAGGCGGCAATCCCAGGCAGCCCCAAAACAGCCCCCCAGAACAGCGGTGCCACGATGCCATCCGACGTGTTTTCCGCCAGACTTTCCATCGCCGCCCGCGCCACGCCTGCCTGATCCAGCACCGCCACATTGCGCCCGACGATCATCGACACCGCAAACCGCGCCTGTTCCAGATCGTTGTTTTGCAAGGGGGAAACCACCGCTGCAACATGGGCATACATCGCGCGCAAAGCCAGCAGCGGCCAAACCAGAACGCCGCCGATCACAATGCCCAGCCAGCCCGCAGGCAGCGCGCACTGCAACGCCCAAGCCACGGCGCTTGCGACGCCAATCACCACCAGCGCCGTTGCCACCCCAGCGATCCGGCGCGAGAAATCAGGCGCAGCATCGTGGTTCAGCGCGAGGTCCAGCCTGCGGATCAGCGCCCCGATCCATGTCACCGGATGACCAATCGCGGCATAAAGCCGTGCGGGCCAGCCAATCATGCTGTCGAGCAGCATCGCCACCAGCATCATCGCGGCAAAACTCATTGACCACCCCCCGCACGAAACTGCACAACCGCGCGCAACCCTGCCTGTTGCAAGCGCGCCCGCGCCGCCTCGGGCACCGCCCCCGGCGCAAAGATCAATCCGCGCGCGGCCCCGGTATGGGCAATGACAGAGCCCAGCGCACCCAGATCGGCCGCAAGCGACCAGATCGGATCACGCCCCGCCCCCCGCTTGTTCAATGTGCGACGGGCCGAGGTGCTGGCAAGCGCTGCCAGCGCTGGCAGGTCTTGCGCGAGGGCGGCCGCAGTCCAGTCGGGCAACAGATCGGAAATATCAGGAAAATCACTGTCAGCAGGGTTCGTGCGTTTCGGTGGTCCGTAAAAGCCACCGATCACCTCAAAAGCGGGCACTGCGGGCAGATGACCCAAGGTTTCGCCCAGCCGAGACGCCCAGAGCAGGCACTCCGCCTGTGGAAACATCAGCGGATCAGATGCGCCCTCTACCGCCACACAAGCCCGCGCCAGCAAATCGGGCGGCCCTTGCCAGCCCGCCAAGCGGGCCATCGCGACCAATGAAGCCGTCGACACCCCTGCGCCGCCGCCCGCTGGCATCTCGGCGCGCAAAACAACCCGACCGCTCAGCCGCAGGCCCAGTTGATCCAACAGCGCCCGCGCTCGCTGTGGTGTCAGCAACCGCTGCCCGGCGCCATACAGACCCATTCCCGCTCCCGCAAACCGTTGCGCCGAAACCCCCAGCGCCGGGCAGGGTAAGGTCACCAGCGCCACCGGGCCATTCCGCCCGATCCGCCCTTGCAACAACTCGCCAAAATGCCCCGCGACCCGGAGTGTCTCCTGCCTCATCGCCGCATCCGATTGACGCCTGCCACCGAGAACGCCCCCCCCGGCAACGCCACCAGCGTCGTCAGCGACAGGGGTGCTACCTGAAACGTTAACCCCAAAGCAGGCACCCCCAGCGCCAACCCCAAAGCCGCCCGGATCACCCCCGCATGAGCCACGATCACAACCCGTCCGCCCAGAGCGCTGACCTCCTGCAAAGCAGGCGTCACCCGCGCCGACATTTCCAGAAAACTCTCGCCCTCAGACGGGCGATACGCCGCCAGCGCCGCCCCCGACAACACGCCAAGATCGGGCAGGTCTGCAAAAGGAACCCCCTCCCAAGTGCCGAAATCCTGCTCCCACAACCGCGCATCCTCTGCGGGCGCAAGGTCAGGCCACAGCGCCGCCGCCGTCTGCACACAGCGCCGCGCCGGGCTGATCCGGCAATGATCCACCGCCCCCACCGCGCCCCGCAAAGCCGCAAAGGCCAAGGCATCGCTGCAATCGGCACCCACATCGCGCCGTCCGGCCATCCGCCCCTCGGTCAGCGCGGGGGCATGACGGATCAACATGATCTCGGTCTGGCGATCTGTCGCGGTCTGTGTCGGGGCATCAGCAGGCACGGTCGCATTTCTCCTTTCGCGCTGGCCCCGTTTCTGCTTTGACATCGGCCAAGGGGCAAGGGCCGATATGCACAAAACCATCCTGATCACCGGCGGTGCGCGCTCTGGCAAAAGCCGGATCGCGGAAGACCGCGTTTTGCAGATGGGCCAAACCGAGCGTCGCCCCGCGCATTACATCGCCACGGCGCAGGCGTGGGACGCTGAAATGCACGCCCGCATCGCCGAGCATCAAGCCCGGCGCGGGCCGGAATGGATCACCCATGCCGAACCGCTGGATTTGCTCGCAGCCCTCACCGCCACCGACGGCAAGGGCCCGCGCCTGGTCGATTGCCTGACGTTATGGCTGACAAACCTGATGCTGGGTGATCACGACTGGCGCGCGGCGGGGCAGGCTTTGCTGGCCGCCCTGCCCCAACAAACCAGCCCGGTGGTATTTGTCACCAATGAAGTCGGCATGGGCATCGTGCCGGAAAACGCCCTCGCCCGCGCGTTTCGCGATGCGGCGGGCACCCTGAACCAATGGATCGCAGCCGAGGCGGATGAGGTGATCCTTGCCGTCTCGGGCCTGCCAATGAAGGTGAAATGATGAAACTGACCTCTCTCGCCGCCGTGGTCGGTCTGGCGGCCACCCTGCCGCAAGCCGATGCCAAAGCCGCCGCCGCCGCCCTTGCACGGCAAAACAGCCTGACCAAACCGCCGGGATCTTTGGGGCGGTTGGAGGAATTGGCGGTGTTCATGGCAAGCTGGCGCGGCACGGCCAGGCCGCAGATCGTTCGCGCACAAGCACTTGTTTTCGCAGGAAACCACGGCATTTGCGCGCAGGGCGTCAACCCCTATCCACAGGCCGTAACCGCGCAGATGGTCGGCAATTTTCAGGCCGGAGGTGCCGCGATCAACCAACTCTGCCGCGCCAATGGCGCCGATCTGTCGGTGATCGCATTAGAACTCGACCGCCCCACCGCCGATTTCACCCAAAGCCCTGCGATGACCGAGGCCGAGACTTTGGCCGCGATGCAGGCCAGGGCGGATGCGGTGGATGTCAGCGCTGACGTGCTGATCCTCGGCGAAAT
>JBKJTI010000046.1:0-21282 GCA_046590425.1 Cypionkella sp.
ACGGTCTATATCGACGACGACGAGGCGGCCGCGATCTGGAAGAAGGTTGCGGGCCTGCCCGAACACCGGATCATCCGCATCGCCAATGATGACAATTTCTGGCGCATGGGTCCGACGGGTCCCTGTGGGCCGTGCACCGAGATTTTCTATGACCATGGCGACAGCATCGGGGGCGGCCCGCCCGGGTCGGCCGATCAGGATGGCGACCGCTTCATTGAGATCTGGAACAACGTCTTCATGCAGAACGAACAGTTCGCCGATGGCACGATGCGCCCATTGGACATGCAGTCGATCGACACCGGCATGGGGCTGGAGCGGATTGGCGCGCTGTTGCAGGGCAAGCACGACAATTATGACACGGATTTGATGCGCAGCCTGATTGAAGCTTCGGCGCATGCGACCAATACCGACCCGGATGGGCCGGGCAAGACCAGCCACCGGGTGATCGCTGACCATTTGCGCTCGACGTCGTTCCTGATCGCCGATGGCGTGATGCCCAGCAATGAAGGCCGGGGTTATGTGTTGCGGCGGATCATGCGGCGGGCGATGCGCCACCTGCATATGTTGGGCGCGCAAGATCCAGTGATGCACCGTCTGGTGCCGGCGCTGGTGCAGCAGATGGGCGCGGCTTACCCGGAACTGGCACGGGCGCAAAGCCTGATCGAAGAGACGCAATTGCTGGAGGAGACCCGGTTCAAGACCACGCTGGATCGTGGGCTGCGGCTCTTGAATGACGAGTTGGATCGTCTGCCGGAAGGTGGCGACTTGCCAGGGGGCGTGGCGTTCAAGCTTTACGATACCTATGGCTTTCCACTGGATCTGACACAAGATGTGCTGCGCGAGAAAGAGCGTGCGGTGGATGTGGCGGGGTTTGACGCCGCGATGCAGGAGCAGAAAACCAAGGCGCGGGCGGCGTGGTCGGGCGCGGGCGGCACGGCGGATGCGAAGATCTGGTTTGAGATCGCCGAGGCGCATGGGGTGACGGAATTCTTGGGCTATGACACAGAAACCGCCGAGGGCCAGATTGACGCGTTGGTGCGGGATGGCACGCTGATTGGTTCGGCCGAGGTTGGAACTGCGGTGCAGATCGTGGTGAACCAGACGCCGTTTTATGCTGAAAGCGGCGGGCAGGTGGGCGATACCGGGCTGATCCGCACCCAAACGGGTTTGGCAGAAGTGACCGACACAAGGAAATCGGCGGGGGTGTTCATGCACATCGCCACGGTGCTGGAGGGCACGATTTTGCGCGGACAACCAGCGAAGCTGGAGGTGTCACATGCACGGCGCGGGGCGATCCGGGCCAATCACTCGGCGACGCATTTGCTGCATGAGGCGTTGCGGCGGTCTTTGGGCGATCATGTCGCACAGCGCGGGTCGTTGAACGCGGCGGATCGGTTGAGGTTTGACTTTAGCCATTCTGCGGCGATGTCGGAGGCTGACCAGTTGAAGGTCGAGGCAGAAGTCAATGAATTCATTCGGCAAAACTCGGTGGTTGATACGCGGATCATGACGCCGGATGACGCGCGGACCTTGGGCGCACAGGCGTTGTTTGGTGAGAAATATGGCGATGAGGTGCGGGTTGTCTCGATGGGCAGCTTGGATGGGTCGGGCAAGGGCAGCGAAGGGCGGACCTATTCGCTGGAGCTTTGCGGCGGCACCCATGTCGGGCGAACGGGGGATATCGGCGCGTTTGTGCTGCTGAGTGATTCCGCCTCGTCTTCGGGCGTGCGGCGGATTGAGGCTTTGACCGGGCAGGCGGCGCTTGATCATCTGCGGGCACAGGATCAACGGTTGGCCACGGTGGCTTTGGCGTTGAAAACCCATCCGGGCGATGTGCTGGAGCGGGTGAAAGCGTTACAAGATGAGCGTCGCAGCCTGGCCAATGAGGTGGCGCAACTGCGTCGTGAATTGGCGATGGGCGGCAAGTCCGGTGGGCCAGAGATTAAGGAAATCAACGGGGTAAAGCTGATTGCTCAGGTGCTTTCCGGGGTTTCGGGCAAGGATTTGCCGGGTTTGATTGACGAGATGAAGGCACAGATTGGCTCGGGTGCGATTGTGCTGATCGCCGATACTGGGGCGAAACCAGCGGTGGCGGCGGGGGTAACGGCGGATTTGACCGGCCGGATTTCTGCGGTGACTTTGGCCAAGGCGGCGGTAGAGGCTTTGGGCGGCAAGGGCGGCGGTGGTCGTCCGGATATGGCGCAGGGTGGCGGTGCGGATATCGCTCTGGCGGATGCGGCGATTGCGGCGGTGCATGCCGCTTTGGAGGTGTGAGATGGCGACGGCACTTTGGATTGCGCATGTTGAAGTGATCGACGCCGAGGCATATGGGCGTTATGCCGTGTTGGCGGGGCCAATTTTGGCCTCGTTTGGCGGGAAGTTCCTCGCCAGATCAGGGCGTTACGTACAGCTTGAGGGCAACGACCGCGCCCGCAATGTGGTTGCGCGGTTCCCGAGTTTGGATGCGGCGGTGGAGTGTTATCACTCGCCCGCCTATCAGGCTGCACTGGTGCATGCCAAGGGGGCGTCGCATCGCGATCTGGTGGTGGTGGAGGAGTTGGGCGAATAGCGTTTCGCCTCGCGTAAATTTTACGGAAAAATGTGCTGCAAGCGGTGCGTTTTGTGGTATGTTTTCCTTAAGAGGCCAGTTCAGGTCCGGGAATGTGAGGGCGGATTATGTGCCGTTGGGCAGCTTACGCGGGCGCGCCGATTTTTTTGGATGAGATCATCAGCCGTCCGGGGCATTCTTTGATCCACCAAAGCCATGGCGCGACGCAGTGCCATTCCACCATCAATGCCGATGGCTTTGGCGTGGCGTGGTATGGTGATCGTCCCGAGCCGGGGCTGTACCGTGACGTGCTGCCCGCTTGGTCTGATCCTAACTTGCGCAGTTTGACGGCTCAGGTGAAATCGGGGCTGTTTTTGGCGCATGTGCGCGCCTCAACCGGCACCGCGACCAGCCGCAACAACTGCCACCCGTTCGTGCATGGTGTGTGGTCGTTTATGCATAATGGCCAAGTTGGCGGCTATGAGCAGTTTCGCCGCGATGCCGATATGATGATCCCCGACAACCTCTATGCGGCGCGCAAGGGTGCGACGGATTCCGAGGCGTTGTTTTTGGTGGCGCTGGCCGAGGGTCTGGACAGTGATCCGCGTGGCGCTTTGGAACGGGCCTCGGCGCGGTTCATCGCGGTGGCCAAGGCCAAAGGGGCACTGCCACATCTGCGCATGACGGCGGCTTTGTCGGATGGCAAGCGGCTTTATGCGGTGCGCTATGCGACGGATGATGCCGCGCCGAGTCTGTATTACCGCTGGTCAGAGACGCGCGGCGGCATGGCGGTGGTGTCGGAACCACTGGAAGCGGAGGAGGGCGGTTGGAACCAGATCGCTTCGAACACATTCTGCAGCTTTGATGGCGCGGATGTGCGGGTTGAGGCGTTCTTGCCGTGCAAATTGGTGGATCACTATGTGTTGCGCGCGACATCCACGCTGGCTGCGGAATAACAGCGGTCAGGTTTATTTGATTTTACCGCTTGCGACCAAATCGGCCAAGAGAAGATCTTGTTGGCTACAATCTGCATCATAGCGCTGAAAATATTTCATATCCCGGACCAAGTCGTTGCTGATTTTGATGACGTCTCCGCGGGTCATTTTGATTTTCTGAAAATACTCAAGACTTTGGATTGGGTAGTGGTTGAGATGAAACTGCTCATTGTCTGACACCGTGCGCTCGGATCGGGCACCCGTCACAGCATGAATTCTTAAGCTGCGGCGATTTTTTATGATGGCAGTGCGACAGATATATTTACGGTAGAGGTGAGAGTGCAGGAGCGGCTCACGCAAGGTGAAGCCTTGGCGCACACTTGCGGGATGCTTTTCATGGCCGTCGCTGCCAAACATCAACCAGTTGCCATAAATCACGTCGAAATCGCGAAAGCCCTTCAACTGTTCAGCAATCGTCTTAGCAGAGGGGCAGAACCAAAACTCATCCAGATCGGCGATAAGCAGCCATTGGCACTTTTTCGCAATTTTCAGCCTTTTGAAGGCAGTCCAATAATGCTGTCGCTGGCGATGGCGTTCAGGGTATTCAACCAACTCGACAACGCCTTTGCCAACCCAGTTCTGGGCCTTGCGCACCGTGTCGTCGGTGCTGCCATTGTCGATGAGAAAGATTTTCGCTGCCCCCATAGAGACATAGTGCTGCACCCATTCATCGATGTTGAAGGCTTCATTTTTCATGATGCCGAGCACGCCTAGAGTAGGTAAATGCGCATTCAATTTTTCCCGAGCGGCGCGAACGCGTTCTAAGCGACCACGATTCCAAACCTGAAGTTTGGTTTTGAATCTGGAAAGCAACTGCGACATCCCCATAATCTGCTTCCAGAAGGTTTATATTTGATGCAGGGGAGCGCAACAAATTTCGGTGAACTGTCACAAATAAAAAAACCAGCCTTTCGGCGGGTCTTTCTGCTTAGGCAGAGCGCGAGTTGCGTTTGCGTTCGTTCGGATCGAGGAAGCGTTTGCGCATCCGCACCGATTTTGGCGTCACTTCGACCAGTTCATCATCGTCGATATAGGCGATGCACTGTTCCAAGCTGAGCTTGACCGGGGTGGTCAGGCGGACGGCTTCGTCGGTGCCAGAAGCGCGGACGTTGGTCAACTGTTTGCCCTTCAGCGGGTTCACTTCCAGATCGTTGTCGCGGGAGTGTTCACCGATGATCATGCCGGTGTAGACTGGTTCCTGCACGCCAATGAAGAAGTGGCCACGATCTTCCAGTTTCCACATCGCGTAGGCGACAGAAATGCCGGATTCCATCGAGATCAACACGCCTTGACGGCGGCCTTCGATCGGGCCCTTGTGCGGTGCCCAATCGTGGAACACCCGGTTCAAAACGCCAGTGCCGCGGGTGTCGGTCATGAACTGACCGTGATAGCCGATCAGACCGCGCGACGGTACATGCGCGATCAGACGGGTTTTGCCAACGCCTGCTGGCTTCATCTCGACCAGATCGCCCTTGCGGGGACCGGTCAGTTTTTCGATCACGGCGCCGGTGTATTCATCATCAACGTCGATGGTGACTTCTTCGATGGGTTCAGACTTCACGCCGTCGATGTCTTGGAACAGCACGCGGGGGCGGCTGATGGACAGCTCAAAACCCTCACGTCGCATGTTTTCGATCAGCACGCCCATTTGCAATTCGCCACGGCCCGCCACTTCAAAGGCGTCACCGCCGGGGGTGTCGGTGACTTTGATTGCGACGTTGATCTCGGCTTCTTTCATCAGGCGTTCGCGGATGATGCGCGACTGCACTTTGCTGCCTTCTTTGCCAGCCAGTGGGCTGTCATTGATGCCGAAGGTGATCGAAATCGTTGGCGGATCAATCGGTTGCGCCGGGATCGCGGTTTCGATTTCCAAAGCGCAGAGCGTGTCCGCCACGGTGGCTTTGGTCATGCCAGACAGGGTGACGATATCGCCAGCCTCTGCGGCGTCAATCGGCGTCATCACCAGACCACGGTAGGCCAGCACTTTCGAGACGCGGAATTGCTCAATCTTGCTGCCATCACGCGCCAGGGCTTTGATGGTTTCGCCCGCGCGCAGGGTGCCAGCCTCAACCCGACCAGTCAGGATACGGCCGATGAAGGGGTCAGCCGACAGGGTGGTTGCCAGCATTTGGAACGGCTCGGCGCGGCGTGCGATCTGCGCGGGTTCCGGGACGTGCTTGATCACCAATTCATAAAGCGCGTTCAGATCCTTGCGCGGGCCGTCGAGTTCAACATCGGCCCAGCCAGAGCGGCCCGAGGCGTACAGCACCGGGAAATCAAGTTGATCATCATCAGCGCCGAGGTTGGCGAACAGGTCGAAAACTTCGTTCAGCGCGCGCGAAGGCTCTGCGTCATGCTTGTCTACTTTGTTCAGCACGACGATCGGGCGCAGGCCCAAAGCCAAGGCTTTCGCGGTGACGAATTTGGTTTGCGGCATCGGGCCTTCGGCAGCGTCGACCAGCAGTACAACACCGTCAACCATCGACAGAATACGTTCAACCTCGCCGCCAAAGTCAGCGTGGCCGGGGGTGTCGACGATGTTGATGCGCGCGCCGCCCCACTCAAGGCTGGTGCATTTCGCAAGAATGGTGATGCCACGCTCGCGTTCAATGTCGTTGCTGTCCATTGCGCGTTCGGCAACCGCTTGGTTGTCGCGGAACGAACCGGACTGTTTCAGCAGCTCGTCGACGAGGGTGGTCTTGCCATGGTCGACGTGTGCGATAATGGCGATGTTGCGAAGCTCCATCGGGGAGGTCTCTTTCTTTTGTCAGCTTTGGCGCGGCGATAGCCTAGATAGGCCGGAAAGGCCAGAGGAACCTTGTCAGGTTGCGATGTATCGGTCGCGGCGGTGGTTGATTGCGAGGAATATGTTGAAAACGGCGGCACCGAGAAACGACCACCCCAGAATATGCCAGTCAAGAAACAGGAGTGAGACAGCGAACAGCACCGCGTCAAAGATCAGCTGCGCGTAGCCGGCTTGGAACCCGGTGCGGTCTTGCAGGATCAGCCACAGGATCGAGATGCCGCCAAAGCTGCCACCGTGGCGGACAACGGCGAGGGCGGCGATGCCGAACAGGATGCCGAACAGCACGGCGGCGAAGGCGGGTTGGATGTGCGAGAATGACAGCCAGCGCGGCAGGATGGCGATGGCGAGCGACAGCAGCGCCACGCAAAGGAAGGTTTTCAGGGTGAAGGCCAGCCCCATGCGGTGGTAGCCGAACCACAGGAACGGCAGCGAGATGGTGAAATACACTACCGAGAACGGCCAGCCGGTGAGATAGCTGATGAGGGCGGCAACCCCGGTGGTTTGGCCAGCGATAAAGCCCATGTAGGTCAGGATGTGCATGCCGACGGCAGCCATACAGACCCCAAAGGCGATGCCTTGGGCGTCTTCGATGGCGGAATGGCGGCTGGATGGGCTCATGGCGCCGCGTAGCATGTCGGGCGCACCTAAGTCAATAAAGCTGACCTATAATCGCCATAAGAAAAAGGCCCGGAACAATCGTCCGGGCCTTTGTAGATTAGCCTTGCAGGGCTTTGTTCAGATATTCGTCGACCTTTTCCAGATAGCCCATCGTGGTCAGCCATTTCTGATCGGGGCCGACCAGCAAGGCGAGGTCTTTGGTCATCCAGCCATCTTCGACCGCATCGACGGTGACTTTTTCAAGTGTGCTGGCAAAGCGCATCAACTGGTCGTTGCTGTCGAGTTTGGCGCGGTGCTTGAGGCCCCCAGTCCAGGCGAAGATCGAGGCGATGGAGTTGGTCGAGGTCGCCTTTCCCTTCTGATGCTCGCGGAAGTGGCGGGTGACGGTGCCGTGCGCGGCCTCGGCTTCAACTGTTTTGCCATCCGGCGTCATCAGGATCGAGGTCATCAGGCCGAGCGAGCCGAAGCCTTGTGCGACAGTATCGGACTGCACATCGCCGTCATAGTTCTTGCAGGCCCAGACATAGCCGCCCGACCATTTCATCGCGCTCGCCACCATATCATCAATCAGGCGGTGTTCGTAATGGATGCCTTTGGCCTTGAATTGATCTTCGAATTCCTCGGCATAGACTTTCGCGAAGATGTCTTTGAAGCGGCCATCATAGGCTTTCAGAATGGTGTTCTTGGTCGAAAGATACACCGGCCAGCCCTTCAGCAGGCCATAGTTGAACGACGAGCGCGCGAAGTCGTGGATGCTGTCATCAAGGTTATACATGCCCATGTATACGCCGGAAGACGGCGCATTATAGACTTCTTTCTCGATGGTGGTTCCATCTTCGCCGACGAATTTCATCGTCAATTTGCCCGCACCGGGGAAGCGGAAATCGGTGGCTTTATATTGATCGCCGAACGCATGACGGCCCACAACGATGGGCTTGGTCCAGCCCGGCACCAGACGCGGCACGTTCTTGCAGATGATCGGCTCGCGAAAGATCACGCCGCCAAGGATGTTGCGGATGGTGCCGTTGGGCGATTTCCACATCTGTTTCAGGCCGAATTCTTCAACCCGCTGCTCATCCGGGGTGATCGTGGCGCATTTGACGCCGACACCGTATTTCTGGATCGCGTGGGCGCTGTCGATGGTGATCTGGTCGTTGGTGCGATCACGCTCTTCGATGCCCAGATCGTAGTATTTCAGATCAATGTCGAGGTAGGGCAGGATCAGCTTTTGCTTGATGAAATCCCAGATGATCCTGGTCATCTCGTCGCCGTCGAGTTCGACGACGGGGTTGGCTACCTTAATTTTGGTCATATCGGCCCCTTTTGGTTGAATGTGCTTGTGCAGGGTTTAGGTGAAAATCGTGTGAAAGGGAAGATAGTATGCGACGGTATACCGAAATGTCGCGGGTTATTTGAAGAAGTTGTGGGTCTTTTCGCGCACCCAATCCCACAGCCTCGGCGCGCCCTTGGCGATTTTGGCCCCAACACGGGTTTGCAACTGTTCGGCGGTCACTTTGTAGGTGATCCAAGTGCCGCCACCCGATTGCAGGTTGGCCATCACGGGCTGCACGCGGTCCAGCGATTTGGCGAAGATGGCGTCGGGGGTAAGGGCCGCTTCAAATTCATCCCAGATCGCGCGGAGGTCTGAGTGTAGATCATCGGGAAGCAGGCCGAAGATCCGATCAGCGGCGCGGGATTCGGCGGCTTGGGTGTCGGTGCTGGCGTGGGCCAAGCCATTCGCTGAGTGGATCGGCACGTCGCCGACATCGATCTCGACCAGATCATGCACCAGTAACATCTTGATAACGCGGGAGATATCGACGCCGGGGGCGGCTTGGTCAGCCAGCACCAGCGCATAAAGTGCGAGGTGCCAGCTATGTTCGCCGGAATTCTCAACCCGCGAGCCATCGCATAAGGTGGTGGCGCGCAGCACCGATTTCAGCCGATCCGCCTCATTCAGAAAGGCGAATTGCGCTTCCAGACGCGTATCACCGGGCTTGGCGCTCAATGGCCGCTCGGCATATGGGGGCCGGGCGGGGGCGCGGTGCCTTCGCGCTTGGCTTTCAGCAAAGCATCGACGAATTTGCGCCCGCGCTGTTCGGCGACGCGGACGCGGTAGGCGGTCAGGAACGCCTCTTGCATGGTGGGTGAGGCATCCAGCAGCACTTTGGAGACCTTATCCGGCAAACGGTGGTCGTCGAGTTCTTCCATCGCGGCGATCACGTCGCGGGCGAGCGCATCGCCCATATCCTCGACGACGCCCATTTAGCGGGTCACTTCGGTCAGCCGACGCTTCACATAGCCCGACACGGTGTCGATCATCGGCTTCATGTGGGCTTCCTCATCCTTGAAGAAGTGATCGGCGCCTTCGATCTGGGTATGGGTCACGGTGATGCCCTTCTGCTCGTGCAGTTTATTCACGAGGTTGGTGGTATCTTTCGGCGGAGCCACCTTATCGGCGGTGCCGTTGATGATCAGACCAGAGGCCGGGCAGGGAGCCAAGAAGCTGAAATCATAGAGGTTCGCCGGCGGGGCCACCGAGATGAAGCCGGTAATTTCCGGACGGCGCATCAGCAGTTGCATGCCGATCCACGCCCCGAAGGAAAAGCCTGCGACCCAGCAATGCTTGGCGTTCTGGTTCATGCTCTGCAGGTAATCCAAAGCGCTTGCCGCATCCGACAGCTCACCAATGCCCATGTCATATTCGCCTTGGCTACGCCCGACACCGCGGAAGTTGAACCGCATCACGGTGAAGCCAAGGTTGTAGAACGCATAATGCAGGTTGTAGACAACCTTGTTGTTCATCGTGCCGCCGTAAGCCGGATGCGGATGCAGCACGATGGCGATTGGGGCATCGCGCTCTTTCTGCGGATGGTAACGGCCTTCGAGGCGGCCTTCTGGGCCGGCGAAAATCACTTCGGGCATGTAAGCTCCGTGCTTGTTTTCTGAACGAATTGTTGACGAATTCGCTCGGATATCCTAGAACCATTCTAAAGCGGCAAAACCGCTCATGGACTGGGGTTGAGTTAAGCGGACGCACCCCCAACGTCAATGGAAAGTCACGTGTTTGGGAGTGTGCTGCGCATGAAACTATCGACCAAGGGGCGGTATGCCATGGTGGCGCTGGCCGATCTGGCGCTGGCAGAGGCGAAATCGACCGTTGAGTTGATGTCGTTGGCGGCGATTGCAAAGCGGCAGGACCTGTCGCTGCCCTATCTGGAGCAGTTGTTCGTCAAGCTGCGCCGGGCTGGGCTGGTGGAAGCCGTGCGCGGGCCGGGGGGCGGTTATCGGCTGGCGCGCAGCCCGGATTCCATTCGGATTTCCGAAGTGATGGAGGCGGTTGAGGAGAACGTCGACGCGATGCATTCGGGGGCGGGGGCGTCTGGGGGCGTGTCGGGTTCACGCGCGCAAAGCCTGACCAACCGGTTGTGGGAGGGACTTTCGGCGCATGTTTATGTGTTTTTGCACCAGACGCGTCTCTCGGATGTGATCGGCAACGCGATGACGCCATGCCCTGCGGTGCCTGCGCTGTTCCGGGTGGTGGATGAGGTGGTGGACGAATGAACCGGATTTACCTCGACTGGAACGCGACCACGCCACTGCGTCCTGAGGCGCGGGCCGCGATGATTGCGGCGATGGAGGTGGTGGGCAACCCGTCCTCGGTGCATGCAGAGGGGCGGGCGGCCAAGGCATTGATGGAGCGCTCGCGGGGTAAGATCGCAAGTGCTTTGGGGGCTGAGGGCGCGGATATTGTGTTCACCTCGGGGGCAACCGAGGCGGCGGCTTTGGCTTGCGCGGGGCGTGGATTGGTTTGCGCGCAGGTTGAGCATGAGGCGGTTTCAGCTTGGTGCGATGACAGTTTGGCGGTGGATTCGGATGGTGGAGTGACAGTGTTGGATCCGGCCCGGACGGCACTGCAACTGGCCAATTCCGAAACCGGCGTGGTGCAGGATTTGCCAGACGGCTTGGCGGTTTCTGATTTGACTCAAGGCTTTGGCAAGCTGCCACTGGCGTTCAACTGGCTCGGCTGTGAGATGGGTCTGGTCTCGGCGCATAAGCTGGGGGGGCCGAAGGGGATTGGTGCTTTGGTGCTTCGGCGGGGCTTAGATGTGGCCTCGCAACTGAAAGGCGGCGGGCAGGAAATGGGGCGGCGGGCTGGCACAGAAAACCTGATCGGAATTGCGGGATTTGCGGTGGCGGCAGAGGTGGCGGCACGAGATCTGTCGGATGGGGTTTGGGAGCGTGTAGCGGAAATTAGAAATATTCTAGATTCAGCATTGTCCGCCATGGGATTTGAGATTATTTCAGTCGGGAATAGCGCGAAACGTTTGCCGAACACGCTGAACCTGATTGCCCCCGGTTGGAAGGGCGAGACGCAGGTGATGGCGATGGATCTGGCGGGGTTTGCGATCTCAGCAGGGTCTGCCTGCTCCAGCGGCAAGGTGCGCGCCAGTCGGGTGCTGAAGGCGATGGGGTTCGATGAGACCGCTGCGGGTCAGGCGATCCGCATCTCGCTCGGGCCGGATGTGACGGAAGATCAAGTGCTGCGCTTTGCGGGAGCCTGGGCGCGGGACTACAAACGGATACGTTCGCGCATTGCGTGAACTTCAGGCGGCAACGCCTTGGGATATAAGGAATATGACGATGGCCGATCTGGATCTGGAAGTGCGCGATGGGGTGGATCGCGAGACGATCGAAACTGTGCATGCAATGTCTGGCACCTATAAATACGGCTGGTCGACCGAGATCGAGATGGATTACGCGCCAAAAGGTGTGTCGGAAGACATCGTCCGGCTGATCTCATCCAAGAATGAAGAACCCGAGTGGATGCTGGAATGGCGTCTGACCGCCTATCGGCGCTGGGTGCAGATGGAAGAACCGCATTGGGCGATGCTGCACTACCCGAAAATCGACTATCAGGATCAGTATTACTACGCCAAACCGAAAAGCATGGCGGTGAAGCCGAAATCATTGGATGACGTTGATCCGAAGATCTTGGCCACCTACAAAAAGCTTGGCATCCCCTTGAAAGAACAGCTTATTCTGGCCGGGGTTGAGGGGGCTGAGACGATGGGTGAGCGAAAGGTCGCCGTAGATGCGGTGTTCGATTCCGTCTCGGTTGGCACCACGTTCAAGGCGGAGCTGGCGAAAGCCGGGGTGATATTCTGCTCGATTTCGGAAGCGATCAAGGATCACCCGGACCTCGTGAAGAAATACATAGGCTCAGTGGTGCCGCAGTCGGACAACTTCTTTGCGACGCTGAATTCGGCGGTGTTTTCCGATGGGTCCTTTGTCTACATCCCGCCGGGCACCCGCTGCCCGATGGAGCTTTCGACCTATTTCCGCATCAATGCCGAGAACACCGGGCAGTTTGAGCGCACGCTGATCATTGCCGATAAAGGCAGCTATGTCAGCTACTTGGAAGGCTGCACGGCGCCAAAACGCGATACCAATCAGCTGCACGCGGCGGTGGTGGAGCTGGTGATTTTGGATGATGCCGAAGTGAAATACTCGACGGTGCAGAACTGGTATCCGGGCGATGAAAACGGCCTTGGCGGCATCTATAACTTCGTGACCAAACGCGCCGATTGCCGCGGTGATCGGGCGAAGGTGATGTGGACGCAGGTGGAAACCGGCAGCGCGATCACCTGGAAATACCCGTCCTGCATTCTGCGCGGCGATGACAGCCAAGGCGAGTTCTACTCGATTGCGATTGCCAACAATGCCCAGCAGGCCGACACTGGCACCAAGATGGTGCACTTGGGCAAGCGCACCAAATCTCGCATTGTTTCCAAGGGCATATCAGCGGGCAGAGCGCAGAACACCTATCGTGGCTTGGTCTCGATGCACCCGAAAGCCACCGACAGCCGCAACTATACCCAATGCGACAGCCTGTTGATCGGAGATAAATGCGGCGCACATACCGTGCCGTATATCGAGGTGAAGAACAATTCCAGCCGGGTTGAACACGAAGCAACCACCAGCAAGGTGGACGAAGATCAGTTGTTCTATTGCCGCTCGCGCGGGATGGATGAGGAAGAGGCCGTGGCTTTGGTGGTGAACGGCTTCTGCAAGGAAGTGCTGCAAGCGCTGCCAATGGAATTCGCCATGGAAGCCCAGAGTCTGGTTGCGATCTCATTGGAAGGTTCGGTGGGTTAAGTGGTTGACGACCAAGCCTTTACTTGCCCGGTGATCACGCTGCCGCCGGCTGAAGAAGCGGCGGTGCGGCAGCACTACGCACAGGCGAAGGTGATCTTGGAATATGGCTCGGGTGGCTCTACCGTCATCGCAGCGGCACTGCCTGGGAAAGTTATTTTCTCGGTGGAAAGCGATGTGAAATGGCTGGCAGGGATGCAGGGCTATTTCGATGCCAATCAGACTGCGTCGCCCGTGGTGATGCATCACGGTAAGGTCGGACGCACCAAGGCTTGGGGCTTTCCGCAGACCGAGGAACAATTTCGCAAGTGGCCGGGATATTCTTTATCTATCTGGGACTTGCCCGAGTTTATTCATCCAGATTTGGTGCTGATTGATGGCCGGTTCCGCCCGGCCTGTTTCTTGTCTGTGCTGTTCAAGATCACCCGACCCACCACCGTACTATGGGACGACTACATCGACAGACCCGCCTATCACGAGGTCGAAGTGTTGGCAAAACCGACAGAGATGATCGGCCGCATGGCGCGCTTCGAGCTGACCCCGACACCCATTCCAGCCGATCGGCTGCTGTGGATTCTGCAAACCTATCTGCGCGCAAATTGACGCGCCTGCCTGAAGGACAAAAAATGCTGGAAATCAACAACCTGCATGTGAAACTTGAAGAAGAAGACAAGGTGATCCTGCGTGGTGTGAACCTGTCGATTGGCGCGGGCGAAGTGCATGCGATCATGGGGCCGAACGGTTCGGGCAAGTCGACGCTGTCTTACGTGCTGTCGGGCCGCGATGGCTATGAGGTGACGGAAGGCTCGGCCAAGCTGGAGGGCGCAGAACTGCTGGAGATGGAGCCCGAAGCGCGGGCAGCAGCCGGGCTGTTTCTGGCGTTCCAATACCCGGTTGAAATCCCCGGCGTCGGCAACATGACCTTCCTGCGCACGGCGGTAAACGCGCAGCGCAAAGCGCGCGGTGAGGCGGAAATCTCGGCTGGCGACTTCCTCAAACTGGTGCGGGAAAAGGCGAAAACTCTGAAAATCGACGCTGAGATGCTGAAACGTCCGGTCAATGTCGGCTTTTCGGGCGGCGAGAAAAAGCGCAACGAGATCCTGCAAATGGCGATGCTGGAACCGAAGATGTGCATCCTGGATGAGACGGATTCGGGGTTGGATGTCGATGCGATGAAGCTGGTGGCGGAGGGCGTGAACGCCTTGCGCGGGGCAGGGCGTTCATTCCTCGTTATCACGCATTATCAACGGCTTCTGGACCATATCAAACCTGATTTCGTGCATATCATGGCGGCAGGCCGCATCATCAAGACCGGCGGGCCGGAACTGGCTTTGGAAGTCGAGAACAACGGCTATGCGGACCTTTTGGCGGAGGATGTCTGATGGCAGTTCTGCAATCAAAGCATGATGCGTTGCAGGCGCGGATTGCCGGGCTGAGTTTTGCGCCGCAGGGCTGGCTGGGGGCCGCGCGCATGGACGCTTTGGCGCGTCTGACCGCGATGGGGCTGCCGGGAAAGCGCGATGAATATTGGCGCTATACCGACCCGACCGGGCTGAATGCGGTCGAGCCCGCCCCGGTCGACCTGTTCGATCCGGGTGACGAACCCGCGCCGTTCAGCGGTGTGGATCGGTTGAAAATCGTGTTTGTCGATGGTGTGTTTGATGCCAGCCAATCCGACGCTTTGGCGCTGGAGGGTGTGCAGATCGAGCGGCTGTCTGCGGCAACGGAGGCTGACATTCACTGGGCCAGCGGGCTTTATGGCGTGCTGGAAGCGCGTGGGCAAAGTCCGGTGCATCGGCCCTTTGCGGCGTTGAATTCAGCCGTTGCGGAGGATGGGTTACTGATCCGCGTGACACAATCGCCATCCAAGCCGGTATCTCTGATTTATCAACATAAATCAGAAGTTTCCGATGTGATCTTGCATCACTGCATCAAGGTCGAATCCGGTGCGGAAGTCACCATTCTTGAGAATGGCGCTGCCGCCGCCCGCTTCAACCATGTGATGGAGATCGAGGTCGCCGATGGCGGCCGCTTTCATCATATCCGGGCGCAAGGGCGGGCGCATACGCGCCAAGCGGTGACGCATCTGTTTGCCCGTATTGGTCGCAATGCCGCGTTCAAATCCTTCACCTTGACAGCCAATGGCCGTCTGACACGAAACGATGCGGTGCTCGAACTGCTGGGTTCGGATTCGGTGGCACATGTCGCCGGAGCGGCCTTGGGAGATGGCGATTTCCACCACGATGACACCGTGTTCATCACCCATGCCGCCGAGCGCTGCGAAAGCCGTCAGGTGTTCAAGAAAGTGCTGAAAAACGGTGCGGTTGGGGTGTTCCAGGGCAAGATTTTAGTGAAACAGGGCGCGCAAAAGACCGATGGCTATCAGATCAGCCAAGCTTTGATGCTGGACGGCGACAGCCAGTTTCTCGCCAAGCCCGAGCTGGAAATCTACGCCGATGATGTGAAATGCAGTCACGGCTCGACCTCGGGCGCGATTGATGACACCGCTTTGTTCTACTTGCGCTCGCGTGGAGTGCCATTGCGGGCGGCACAGTCATTGCTGGTGCTGGCCTTCTTGGCCGAGGCGATCTCCGAGATCGAGGACGAGGTGATTTCCGAGGATATCCGGCAGCGTCTGCAAAGCTGGCTGGCGCGTCACGAGCATTGAATGTCAGTCACAACCGATATTGTGCAGGCATGGCGGCAGCCGAAAGCGGTGATGCGGCGGCATCTGCAGCGCCCGAAGTCCGAGCCGTTTGCGTTCAGCCTGCTGGTGGCGTTTTTGGCGCTGGCTTTCGTGTCGCTCTGGCCATTCCTGTCGCGCCAAACCGTGCTGCAGCCCGAGGTCCCAATGGTGCAGCGGCTGGTGGCATCAGGGCTCGCGCTGATGGCTTTAATCCCGTTCTTTTATCTGCTTGCGGCTATAAGCCGTTGGATTGCAAAAGCAATGGGCGGGCAGGGGAGTTATTATACCTGTCGGCTGGCGCTGTTTGCAGCGCTTTTGGCGGTGACGCCGGGGATGCTGTTGCAAGGGCTGACAGCCGGGATGATCGGGCCGGGTCTGCAATCCAATCTGGTGGCGGCACTGGTCGGCTTGGCGTTTTTGTTTATCTGGGTTTCGATGTTGCGGGAAGCGGAGCGTGGCGATGCAGGCTGAACTCAGGCATGTCATGCAGTTGACGGTGCAGAATCCGCGCGCAGCGGCCCGGCATCTGATGGGGTGGCAGTTGCCGCTTTCGACGGTTTGGCTGGGGATGGCGTTGATGGCGGTGGTGTCAGCGCTGCTGTCTACCCTGTCTTTTCTGCTGGCTCCAGCGCAGTCCGAGCCCTCGATGATCGAGCCTAGCATATTGGCAATGCTGCAAAATCCGCTTCAGGTGGCCGTTTTGCAAGCTGTGGTGATGGTGATCATGGCGATGCTGGTGCAGGGTGTCGGGCGGATGTTTGGCGGGCAGGGCAATTTCGCCGATGCCCTTGTGCTGATCGCCTGGACCGAGGCACTGCTCTGTGTGCTGCAACTGGCACAGATCGCGCTGACGGTGGTGTCGCCCTCGTTGGCTGCCGCCATAGGTTTGTTCGGTATGGTATTGTTTGTATGGGTTTTATCCAACTTTATCGCAGAGATGCACAGCTTTGCTTCGGCTGGAAAAGTTTTGTTTGGCATTATCGGCACGGTATTGGCCATCTCGGTCTTGCTCGCAATCGTGCTGGTATGGATGAAGGGCTAATCATGTATGATATCGCAAAAATTCGCGGCGATTTCCCGATCTTGGCGCGGCAGGTCAATGGCAAGCCGCTGGTATATCTCGACAACGGCGCCTCGGCGCAAAAGCCGCAGGTGGTGATTGATGCGGTGAACCAAGCCTATTCGATGGAATATGCCAATGTTCACCGGGGCTTGCACTACCTTTCTAATCTGGCGACGGATAAGTATGAGGCCACGCGCGGCAAGATCGCGCGGTTTCTGAATGCAGGGTCCGAACATGAGATTGTCTTTACCACCGGGGCGACGGAAGGCATCAACCTGATCTCTTACGCCTGGGCGGCACCCCGGTTTCAGGCCGGGGATGAGATTGTGCTGTCCATCATGGAGCATCACGCCAATATCGTGCCGTGGCATTTTCTGCGCGAACGGTTGGGAGTGGTGCTGAAATGGGTAGAGGTCGATGCCAACGGCGATCTCGATCCGCAAGCGGTGCTGGATGCAATCACCCCGCGCACCAAGCTGATAGCAATCACCCATATGTCCAATGTGTTAGGCACCGTTGTTGATGTGACTGCGATCTGCCGTGGCGCGGGGGAGCGGGGGGTTCCGGTGCTGATCGATGGCTCGCAGGCGGCGGTTCATAGCACGGTCGATGTGCAGGCGATTGGCTGCGATTTCTATGCGATCACCGGGCATAAGCTATACGGGCCAAGCGGCTCCGGTGCGATTTTCATCAAGGCTGACAGGATGGCCGAGTTGCGGCCGTTCCTGGGTGGTGGCGATATGATCCGCGAGGTCACGCGCGATACGGTCACCTACAACGAACCGCCGATGAAGTTTGAGGCGGGCACACCGGGCATCGTGCAGCAGATCGGTCTGGGCGTGGCGCTGGACTATTTGTCGGGCCTTGGCATGGCGAATATCGCAGCACATGAGCGCGGATTGCGTGACTATGCCCGCGCGAAATTGGCCGGATTGAACTGGTTGACGGTGCAGGGAATCTCGGAAACCAAGGGCGCGATTTTCTCATTTACGCTGCAAGGTCAAGCACATGCGCATGATATTTCAACCGTGCTGGACAAGCGCGGTATCGCGGTGCGGGCAGGCACGCATTGCGCCATGCCCCTTATGCAGCACTTCGGCGTTGGCGCAACCTGCCGGGCGTCATTCGGCCTTTACAATACGCATGAGGAAGTTGACGCGCTGATCTCGGCTTTGGAACTCTGTCATGAACTTTTCGGCTGATTTTGCGTTGCAGCCCAAGGCGGTAACCGCTATAGCAATCGCAGGCACCCATAGCTCAGCTGGATAGAGTGTCGCCCTCCGAAGGCGAAGGTCGCACGTTCGAATCGTGCTGGGTGCACCATTTCCCTAAAGTGTGAAATAGAACAGGGTATGGGCTTTAGCGTTGCACCCAATTAACCTATAATCAATATTATGTAATGTCTATGCTGTGTAGGGCTGGACCAAACCCGCTATAACCCCTATGAAACCCTCAACCTGCATCCAGATGGAACCTGCCATGACTTTCAGCCGCCAGATCAAGATTGCGCCCTCTATCCTTGCGGCCGACTTTGCCAACTTTGGCGCGGAGTGTCGTGCGATTGAGGATCAAGGTGCGGATTGGGTGCATGTTGATGTGATGGATGGGCATTTCGTGCCGAACATCACCTTTGGGCCTGCCACCTGTGCGGCGATCCGGCCGCATATCAAGGGCTTCATGGATGTGCATCTGATGATCGCGCCGGTGGACGCTTACATTGAGGCGTTTGCCGAGGCTGGTGCCGATCTGATCTCGGCGCATCTGGAGGCAGGACCGCACATTCACCGCACGCTGCAAGCCATTCGCGCGACCGGGAAAATGGCTGGCTTGGCGATCAATCCGGGCACTGGTATCGACGCTGTAGCGCATCTGCTGGATCTGGTGGATCTGGTCTGCGTGATGACGGTTAATCCGGGCTTTGGCGGGCAGAAATTCATCCATTCGCAGCTGGATAAAGTGCGCAGCCTACGCAAGATGATTGGCGATCGTCCGATTCATATCGAAATTGACGGCGGCGTGACTGTGGATACAGCTCCGCTGGTGGTGGCGGCGGGCGCGGATGTTCTGGTGGCGGGTTCTGCGGTGTTCAAGGGCGGCTCAGTGGCCAACCCTGCGCCGTACGGCATCAATATTGCGGCAATCCGGGCGGCGGCCACAGCTTAAGCATACAACCCTGCCCTGCATTTTTCTCGACTTGCGGCGGAGAAGCGCCTATGGATCATAGCGGGGATACAGCCGGACAGGACAGAACGTGACAGCAGGCTATGCGCTGTTGGTGAATATTGCGCAAAGCACCAGTGCCGACGATGTCTGGCGGCTGGCAACGCGGTATTTTGCCTCGCTAGGCTTTGGGCTCGTGAATTATGGCTTTACCCGGTTTCGGTCGACCCGGACCATTGGTGATCCGGATGATGCGCTGTTT
This sequence comes from Cypionkella sp., assembly GCA_046590425.1. Classification (GTDB taxonomy): domain Bacteria; phylum Pseudomonadota; class Alphaproteobacteria; order Rhodobacterales; family Rhodobacteraceae; genus Cypionkella. Next base: position 19,295 of record JBKJTI010000046.1, read on the forward strand.
CTTACCACAGGCTCTGAGGCCTACGCCAAGGGCTATTTCCGCAATGGCTTTTACGCCAAGACCCCGGCATTTCGCTGGGCGCAGACCAACGAAGGTGCCTGCACCTGGACATGGGTGCGTGAGGCGATGTTGGCGGGCAAGCTGTCGCCTGAGGAAATGGAAACGGTGAAGCACAATGTCGCGATGGGTATAACCGCTGGAATTTCCATCAGTTTTCCAGAAACCTCGGCGCGGGCCAAGGGCGCTTTGGGGCTGATCGCCGATCCTGAGATCAGCGTCGAAGCCGTCGATGCGCTGTTTGCCGAGAAGCATGATGAGTTGCTCGCCGTCGCCAATATGCTGCATCTGCGACTGATCCAGCTGCCGTTTTCCAACCGTCGCCGCGCCCTGACCACGCGCCAGCGCGAGGCCTTGGAATGGGTTGCCGATGGCAAGACCAGCCAGGATGTAGCGCTGCTGATGGGTGTCTCTGCGGCAATGGTGGAAAAGCATCTGCGGCTGGCGCGGGAAACTTTGTCGGTGGACACCACCGCGCAAGCCGTGGCGAAAGCCGCCCTTATGAACCTGATTTTTCAGCGAAATCCAGCCGACGCCAGCCATATTCCGGTTGCCGCAAGGTAAGGATTCCCCGACTAGGCTGACGTTGCGTAAACTGACATTCTAGCCTTGTTCCGTGAGTGGAGGCCTCGGCCTTTGGGACAGCAGGCGATGTCGGTTTGCATTTTCAGACAGGACATCCCTGCACAAATTGGGGGCTCTCCCCCTGCCCCAGTCTGGCGTTGCGGCTTATATTGCCCGCAGTGCCTACAGTTGCGCTGACCCTCATCCCCGTGGTGCGGCGCAGGACGGCACAGCCCCCGGAGCTGTGCCGTCTTTTCTTTTTCTGCGAGGCTACAAAAGCAAAGGGGCCGGTGTTGCCACCAGCCCCCTGCCCTGAAATCTGCCGAAAAGATCAGGCCGAAACCATTTTCGCAACTTCTGCCGCAAAATCTTCTTCTTTCTTCTCGATGCCTTCGCCCACGCCCATACGGACGAAGCCAAGGATTTCAACGCCAGCCTGCTTTGCAGCTTCGGCGACGGTGATTTCCGGGTTCATCACGAACATCTGGCCCATCAGGGTGTTCTCAGCCAGGAATTTCTTCATCCGGCCGGGAATGATGTTGTTCTGGATCACCGCATCGGGCTTCGGCTTGGCCGAGGCTGCGTTTTCTTCCAAAGCTTTGGAGGTTTGCACCGCCAATTCACGCTCGACCACAACCGGATCAAGATCAGCTTCCGAGAGTGCCAGCGGGTTGGTTGCGGCAACGTGCATCGCGACTTGCTTGGCGAAGGTATGCTCGCTGCCTTTGATAGCCACCAGAACGCCGATGCGGCCCAGACCGTCAGCCACCGAGTTGTGCACGTAAGCTGCGACGTGGTCGCCCTCAATCGCGGCCATGCGACGCAGGTTCATGTTTTCGCCGATGGTGGCGACGGCTTCGGAAATCACCACATGCACCGGCTGACCTGCGAGGTCAGCGTTTTTCAGCTCTTCGACGTTATGTGCGCGGAAAGCGGTTTTGGTGATGTTGTGCACCATCGCCTGGAAGTCGGCGTTCTTGCCAACGAAGTCGGTTTCCGAGTTGATCTCGACAGCCACACCACGACCACCGGAAACGGCGATGCCAACCAGACCTTCGGCGGCCACACGGCCAGCTTTCTTGGCGGCTTTCGCCAGACCCTTGGTGCGCAGCCAATCGACGGCGGCTTCCATGTTGCCTTCGGTTTCCACCAAGGCCTTTTTCGCGTCCATCATGCCTGCGCCGGTGCTGTCGCGCAGTTCTTTAACCATTTGAGCGGTTACGGTCATGTTCAGTCTCCTGAAATTCAACAAATGAGTGCGGCGGGAACCGGGCCTAAGCCGTATCCCCGCCGTGTATCAGTCGCGTAACTGCCAATCAGGCGTCAGCGATAGCTTCTTCTTCCGGTGCGGTTTCCAAAGCGCCAAG
>JBKJTI010000048.1:0-34889 GCA_046590425.1 Cypionkella sp.
GAAGCCGTATTCATTCGCGGCGAGGGTGTTCCAGGTGGTGACGGGTTGTTCGGCCACCAGACTGATCCGCACAATCGACTTGATCGACTTGAAGCCATATTTCCACGGCACCACCAAACGGATCGGCGCGCCGTTCTGGTTTGGCATCGGTTTGCCATACAATCCCGTCGCCATCAGGGTCAGCGGGTGCATTGCTTCGTCCAGCCGCAGACCCTCCCGGTACGGCCAGTCAATCATGCCGCCGTTGATGCCGGGCATCTCTTCCGGGCGCACCAGAGTTTCAAACGCCACATATTTCGCCTCGGGCTTCACCCCCAGCTTTTGCAGCAGGCCGGACAGTTGGAAGCCCTGCCACGGTACGATCATTGACCAGGCCTCGACACAGCGGAAACGGTAGATGCGCTCTTCGATGGGTTGGCCTGTGATCAGATCGGCGAGGGAATAGGTGCCGGGGGTGTCGACGAGGCCGTCCACCACGACGCTCCACGGGTCGGTTTTCAGTTTGCCTGCATAGGCGGCGGGGTCGGCCTTGTCGTAGCCGAATTCGTAGTAGTTGTTGTAGGTGGTGATGTCCTCGAAACTATTCGGGGCCTCGTCGGTGGAATAGGGGCTGGTCTGGGCGAGGGCCGGGCTGGCAATGGAAAGGGCGGCGGCTCCGGCGATCAGGGCGCGGCGGTTCAGGAACATCTGTGGGGGGGTGACGTCGGCGGGGGTGTATTCGGGGGTGTATTCGGGGCGATAGGACATGGTGGGTCTCCTCTGAAGCTTGAGGATTAAGATGGCGCAGCTTCAGGAAAAGACAAAATCATCTGATCTCACATCTGTGACAGGGCGTTGAAATATATCAAGGCGGGGGGTGTCCACGCGTGGACAGGCGAGGCGTTTATGTAATTTCAATGGGTTACGGGGGTGTCGTTCAGGATTTGTTAAGGTTTTGACCGCAGCCTTGTGCAGTGTTTTCTGCACAGCCTTCCTGCCGATTGGCTCCGTCATGGGTCAGGACAGCCGTTTGAGCAGGATTTTGCGACTTTGCCACGGATTGTTACAGGGCCTGCAGTTCTTTAGGCCCCAAACCTCGGCGAGCGGCATAACCTATTCCGTTCCGACCCCATCCTGCTAAGCTTTGCCTTATGTCCAACTTCTCAGATCCCGCAGCGGTTGCCCGCTATGCTGAACGCCCGCTGCGGCTTGTGCCGGGGTTTCTCGATTTGCAACGCATGGCGGGGGTTTTGCTGGCAGAGCGCGTGGGCTCGGATGGCCGCGTGCTGGTGCTGGGCGCGGGCGGTGGGCTAGAGTTGAAAGCCTTTGCCGAATGGCAGCCGGGGTGGAGTTTTGTTGGCGTTGATCCAGCCGCAGAAATGCTGGCGCTCGCAGCCCAAACCACGGCGGCGTTCAAAACCCGGATCGAATTGCAGGAGGGCTATATAGAGAATGCGCCGCTGGGACCGTTCGATGCGGCCACCTGCCTGCTGACCTTGCATTTCGTGCCGCGTGATCAGCGGATCAACACGCTGACTGAGCTTCGCAAACGCTTGAAGCCCGGTGCGCCCTTGGTCACAGCGCATCACAGCTTTCCGCAAAGCGAGGATCAGAAGGCGTTATGGCTTGGCCGTTACGCCGCCTTCGCTACGGCATCGGGCGTTCCGGCTGAGCAGACCCAGAACGCCGCGCTGGCGATTGGGGCGCAACTGCCCGTGGTCTCGCCCGAAGAAGATCAGGCGATGCTGACGGCGGCGGGGTTCAGCGATGTAAGTCAGTTCTATATGGGCTTCACGTTTCGCGGTTGGGTGGCCTATGCCTAAAGCGTGTCAGGTTCAGATTGAATCGAAAATCGCTGCCTCTCGCAAATGCTCGAACGCGTTTTTCGATAAGCATGTTTCTTTCTAAACCTGACACGCTTCAGCGGCGGGGTTGCGCAGCGATCCTTGGTTGGACCGGGTGCGAAAACAGGCAGCCTTGCCTAACATCAACAAGGCTGCCCGCAGTGTCTTACTTCATCAGATCAGCGACCGGGATCGGGGCCGAGATCGTCCAGCTATCCACCACGGCGGGTTTGCCCTTTTCGGTGTCGACGATCAGGTATTTCGCCGAGTTCTGGTGGTGCAATTCGGACGTGTAGGTGCGCGGGCCGAACAGGGTCGGCTCGTCCTTCATCTTCTCCAACTCGGCGACAACGGCGGCGGTTTCGGTGGTGCCTGCACGCTCCACCGCTTTGGCCCAGACGTCGATCATCACATAGCCAGGGTAGACGTATTGAGTGGACGGATCCGCCCCGGTCGCTTCCTTATACATTGCGTTGAATTTGGTGACTTCCGGGTTCGGATCGTCGCCATAGACCGAGCCTTGCACCGGGACATAGAAGTTCGACAAATCCGGCACCGCTGACTGCCAATACGATCCATCGACGCCCGAGCCGTTCAGGATCATCGTGTTGATGCCAGCAGCGCGGATTTGTTTGATGGCGGATACAGCCCCCGGCATCATGGTGCAGAGCATGATCGCATCGGGTTCTTCTGGCAGCGATTTGATCCGAGTGATCTGGGCGGCGATGGACGCATCTTCGTTCTTGAAGGTGTCTTCGCCCACCAGTGTTGCGCCTTCCAGCTTGGGCAGCATGTAATCAAAGCCGTCGCAGATGCCTTTGTTATATTCGGTCCAAGTGTCGAGCAGGCGATAATAGGTGCGGGCTTCCTTCTTGGTATACGACCATTCCGCCATCGTCGCCCCCTGCACCGCTGCCAGCACCGAAGCCGAGAACGAATTCGGGCCAACGCCTTGGATCCCGGCCTTGATCGACTCGGCGCAGAGGAAGAACGAGGGCAGGCCCGCGCCTTCTGCCGCCAGTGCTGCAGGCGCACCGAAGTCATAGTCGCAAGACACCACGACCATATCAGCACCAGCGTCGATCACCGAAAGGCCCGCTTTGGCGCCTTCAGCGCGGTCGGTCTTGGTGTCGGCATTGACGACTTCGATCTGCTTGCCCAAGAGGCCGCCTGCATCGTTGATCTCTTTAATGCGGATCATCGCGGCGTCTTGAGCGGGCTTGTCGTAGCCCTGCATGAAGCCGGATTCGGCGGTGGCAAAGCCGACGATGATCTTGTCGTCATCTTGCGCAAGCGCGGGGGTGACGAGGGCGGTGGCCCCCAGCAGCGCGAGGCTTAGTTTGGTTAGGGCTTTCATTTGGATACTCCTTGTTGGGTGGGCTTATTGCCGGGGACTTCCCCCGGATTCAGTAGGCTGGCCGTTTCGGATCGCGGAAACGGCCAGCGAAGTTCGGAATTCGCCATGATGCCAGCGGGGCGGCGGATCAGGATCAGGATCATCACGATGCCCAAGGCGATCTCTTGCAGCCCGTTCGGGATGGCGATGGTGGTGGTGCCGATGGTCACCCCGGCCTCTAGCCAGCGCAGGGCCTGGATCAGCGAGGACAGGATCACCACACCCAGCACCGCGCCCGACAGGCTGCCGATGCCGCCGACGACCAGCATCGACAGGGTGGTGAAGGTCAGCGTGAGATAGAAGGTGTCCGGCGTGACGACGCCGATGGAATGCGCAAACAGCGCGCCGCCCATGCCCATGACGGCCCCCGACAGGATGAAGGCGATCAGGCGTTGTTTCGGGATATCGACGCCCGAGGCGGCGGCGGCAGTCGGCTCATCCCGTGCCGCACGCAGGGCGAGGCCCGCGCGCGAGATGGCGTGCAGCCATGCCACGATCACGGCGATGATGGCGGCGATCAGATAGGGCCAGATCGAGCGGATGATTGGGATGCCGACCACGGAGGAGGTGGCGGCGGTGACGCTTTCCCAGTTGGAATAGACCGTGTTGATCATCGCCAGCATGGCAAAGGTGGCGATAGAGGCGGCGATGCCGGACAGCCGCATCAGGATCTTGCCGAACAATGCCGCCCAAAGCGCGGCCCATAAAGCCGCGAAGATCGCCCCGGCCCAGTAGGGCAGTTGCGTGTTCATCAGCCAATCGGGCAGGCCCGGCAGCAGGGTTTGCTTCATCATCGGCGGCATGGTCAGCCATGCGGCGGCGTAGGCTCCGAGACAGGTGAAGCCGATATGGCCGAACGACATCACGCCGGAATTGCCGATGAAGATATAGAGGCCGATCACAAGCACGACACGCAGGAAAATGTCGATCACGGTCTGGTTGAACGGGCGCGAGCCTGCGGCGACGGCGATCAGGGCGATGGCGATCAGGATCAGCGTCAGCAGGATCGGGGTGGAGATGGTGCGGCGGATCACCGACATGTCAGACCCTCTCTTTCGTGCCGCGCGCGGCGATCAGGCCTTGGGGGCGGAAAATCAGCACCATGATCACCGCGCCGTAGACGAACGCATCCCGGAACGGGCGGGCATCAATCGGCAGCACGGTTTGCATCACGACCGAGGCGGCCCCCAGCAGGAAACCCGCAAGGACGGCTCCGGGTAGCGACCCGAGGCCGCCGATCACCGTGGCGATGAAAGCCATCAGCATCACCGAGGCGCCCATCTGGATATCGACGGTTCCGGTCTGGGCGGCGAGGATCAGGCCGATGGCGGCGGCGAGTGCGCCGGAAAGGGCAAAGGCTCCCATGATCACCCGGTTGGCGCGCACGCCGAGCATCCGGGCCATGGTGAAGTTCTCGGCGGCGGCTCGCATCTCTAACCCAAAGCGGGTGCGTTTCAGGAAGGCGGTCAGCGCGAACAGGATGACGATGGTGGCCGCGATGGTGATGACTTGCAGCAGCGGGATACGCGCGCCAAGGATTTCAACGGGTTGGCTGAGGGCGGGCAGCAGCGAGATCGACTTCGGGCGGCTGGAGAACAGCATCAGCAGGAAATAGCGGATCACGAAGCCCAGCGCGAAAGAGGCGATCATCATGGTGGCCGGGTTGGCGCGGCGGAAGCGGCGGAACACGATGATTTCCGAAAGCACCGACAGCCCCGCGCCCATCGCCAGCACAAAGGGGATCAGCAGGAACCACGGCAATTCTCCCGCGAACACGATGGCGACGGCATCAACCGAAGGCCACAGCAGCGCGAAGATCGAGAACGAAATCACATCGCCATGCGCGAAGTTCACCAAACGCATCACACCGAAAATCAGCGCAATGCCCAGTGCGCCAAGGGCGTAGAGCGAACCGAGGCTGAGCGCGTCAAACAAGGTTTGCATCAATGCTCTCCATATCCAAAATAGGCGGCTTGCATGGCCTCGGATTGGCCCATCGCGCGGGCGTCGCCATCCAGCAGCACCTCACCGCCGCGCATCAGGATCATCCGGCCACCAACCAGTTGCGCGCGGGTCGAGGATTGCTCGACAATCAGCAGGGTCAGCGCACGATGGCTGCGCAATGCGATCAATCGTTCATAAACCTGATCGGTGATGTTTGGCGCAAGGCCGAGGCTGGGTTCGTCAATCGCGATCAGGCGCGGGTTGGTCATCAGCGCCCGCCCGATCACCAGCATTTGCTGTTGGCCACCCGACAACAGCCCAGCCTGCGAATGGCGGCGGTCTTTCAGGATCGGGAAGGTGGCATAGACGGCTTCCAGCTCGGTCGCGGCGCGGCTGCGCCAGTTGCGGGTGGCGGCGTGCATCCCGGTGCCGACCAGCAGGTTTTCTTCGATGCTCAGGCTACCGAACACCTCGCGCCCCTCGGGCACCATCGACAGGCCCATGCGGGCGATGTCCTCGGGCGCGTGTCCGGTGATGTCTTGGCCGCCAAAATCAATCCGTCCGCCAGCGGGCGGTGTCACCCCGGCGATGGCGCGCAACAGGCTGGATTTGCCCGCGCCATTCGGCCCGGTGATGAACAGAATCTCGCCTTCGGTCAGGGTGAAAGTGACATTGCGTACCGCCGTTAAGCGGCCATAACGGATGGTCAGGTTGGATAGGGCAAGCAGGCTCATGCCATGACCTCCAACACCGGAAGGTTGGTATCAGTGGCGGTGCCCATATAGGCGTGGCGGACTTTTTCACTGGCGCGGATGCTGGCGGGATTGCCGGTTTCGATCACCACGCCGGAATCCAGCACCACGATATGATCGCAGAGGCTCAGGACCAGCCCGACGTTATGCTCAATCAGCAGCACGCCGCAGCCGATCTCGGCGGCAATGCGGCGGATCAGGGCGGCCAGATCGGCGGCCTCGGGGCCAGACATACCTGCGGCGGGTTCATCCAGCAGGATATAAGACGGCTTGCCGATCAAAGCGCGGCCAATCGCAACACGGCGTTCATCGGTATAGGGTAGGGTTCCGGCGATGCGGTTTTGCAGCGCACCGATGCCGATCCAATCGAGCATCGCGGCGGCCTCTGCCCGCGCTTTACTGCGCGATTGGCCCAGACCCACGCCCGTCACTTCCAGATTGTCGATCACCGCCAGATCGCGAAACAACCGCCCGCCTTGAAAGGTGCGCGCGATGCCACGGCGTCTGATCTCATACGGCTTCAGGCCAGACAGGTTCAGTTTGGCCGAGGCAGTGTCCAGCGACACCGCCCCGCCCGTGGGGGTTTGAAACCCGGTCAGCACGTTGACAAGCGTGGTTTTTCCCGCACCATTCGGGCCGATCAGCCCGGTGATCTGTCCGGGCGTGATCGTCAGATCAACATCCGACAGGGCCTTGAGCCCCGCGAAGGCAACCGACAGCTTGTCTGCGCTGAGTTGGCTCATTTTCTCTCCTTGCGGGTGATCAGGTAAGAGCCGGAGGCGTCTAAAGTGGCGCTCCACCCCGGCTCGATGACGATTGTGGTGGTGACCTCTTCGATCACTGCAGGGCCAGCGATCTCTGCCCCCGCCCCCAATGCGCCGCCCTCGTAGATCGGCGTGCGGGTGCGACTGCCATCGGGCGAGAACACCGCGTCGCGGTAGGCCTTGATCGCCTGATCGGCGGCCTTACCGGGGGCGATGTGCATCCGCTTGGGTTTATCGACCAGCCCGTAAACCGTGCTTTCAATGTTCACCACTTCGACCGTCGAATGGGGCTCAGAGTAGGTGTAAAGCTGTTCGTGGCGGGCGTGGAAGGCTTGCTTGATCTGGTCGATGGTTTGCGCATTGACCGGGAAGTTGCCGATTTCCACCGTACATTCATGGACTTGGCCGACATAGCGCATATCAAGGCTGCGCTTGATCATGGTGCTACCCGCCGCAAAGCCATCAGATGTCAGATGCGCGATGCCCTGCGCTTCAATCTCGGTGAACAACTGGTCGATGCGGGTGTAGGCCGCGTCATTGTCCAGTCGCAGCACGGCGGTGGCCATGTAGTTATACTTTACATCCGAGATGATCTGGCCAAAGGCGCACAGGCCCGAGGCGAGTTTCGGCAGCACGATGGTGTCGATGCCCATATCCGCCGCCAGCGCCGTGATATGCGCCGCCGTCGCCCCGCCTGCGCCCACCAGCACGAAATCGCGGGGGTCATAGCCGCGTTCAATCGTGACGCGGCGGATGCCATTGACCATATTGGCGTTGACGATGGTGAACATGCCATAGGCGGCGCGTTCGACCGACAGGCCCAAGGGACCCGCGATGCTTTTCACCGCGTCGTAAGCCTTTTGCGCATCGAGCGGCAGGCGGCCACCGACAAGGCCATCGGGGTTCAGATAGCCCAGCACGATATTGGCATCCGAGACTGTGGGCAGTTGCCCGCCTTGGCCGTAGCAGGCAGGCCCTGGATCGGAGCCCGCCGACTGCGGACCCATTTGCAGCAGGCCCATCTCGTCAATCCAACCGATCGAACCGCCACCCGCGCCCAGCGTTTCGACCTGAATCATCGGCACGCCAATGCGGTAGCGCAGGAAGTCGATGTTCTTGTTGATATTGGTCGAGCCGTCTTTGGTCAGAGTGATGTCAAACGAGGTGCCGCCCATATCCACGGTGATCACATCGGTTTTGTTAAAGGGGGCGCAGACGTAAAGGCCAGCGGCAGGGGCCGAGGCGGGGCCGGAGTTGATGGCGTAGACTGAGCGATCCGTCATCGCCTGCCCAATCGCTAGGCCGCCGTTGGATTGGTAATACCGCACGGGTTGCTTGGCACCGAGCTGTTGGAAATAGGCGTCCACGGCGGTCACATAGCGCTTCATGATCGGTGCGAGGTAGGCGTTGACCACCGCCGTCGAGGTGCGGGTGTATTCGCGGACTTGTGGGTAAAGCTCCGACCCCATCGTCAGGATCACCCCCGGCATCATCTCACGCACAATCTCGCCCGCGCGGCGTTCGTGGGTTGGGTCGAGGACCGACCAGACGAAACTGATGGCGACGGTTTCGACGCCTTCGGCTAGGAAAATCTCGCAGGCGGCGCGGACATCGGCTTCGGTCAGCGGGGTGCGGATAGAACCATCCGACAGGATACGCTCGCGCACGCCCCGGCGCAGGTAGCGCGGCACCAGCATGGTGGCGGGCGGGTAATCGGGGTCGTAGCGGTAGCCGTCTTCTTTGTGGCCGAGGCGGATTTCAAGCGAGTCCTCGTGTCCCGCCGTGCAAATCAGCCCGGTTTTCGCGCCCTTGTGCTGGATCAGCGCATTCAGGCCCACGGTGGTGCCGTTGATGCACAGATCGCAGTTCGAGATGATCTCATGCGCGGAAACGCCCAGTTCTTCGGTCATCAGCGCAAGGCCGTTCTTGATCGCCAAGGTGGGGTCTTGCGGGGTCGACAGCGCCTTGAACAGCCGGACTTGCCCGGTTTGATCGGCGAGGACGAAATCGGTGAAGGTGCCACCGGCATCAATGCCCAACCGGTAATCGGTTTTCATCGCGGCGCCCTCCTAGTTCGCTGCCACGGCGCGGCGACGCGCACGCAGGGTTTCGGTTGCCGCCATATCGACGGTCAGGCTTTCAGCATCGCTGACGATCACGCCGTAATCGGCTTCCGCCCCCTTCACCGAGACAAGGCCGTTCTTGATATCCCACACCACCTTTTCCACCGCCCGATCCATCGGATCGCCGTAGCCACCACCGCCGGGGTTCATGTTGGTGATGCGGTCACCGGGTTTGATCACCTTGATGACGTTCTCGCGGATGGTTTCGGAATGGTCGCCCTCGACCAATTCCAGCCGCCCGACCTTTTCGTCGATCATCGTCGAACTGGCCCCAGCCGCCCCCACAGCCGGAATACGGCGACCTTCGCCGAAGGTGATGAAGGTCATGTCATCGCTCAGCGGCTCCACCTCCCATGCGGTGCCGGAACCGCCACGGAATTTGCCCGCACCGCCACTGTCGGTCATCAGCCCATAACGGTGGATAATGATCGGATAGCTGTATTCCAGCAGCTCTACGTCACCGCTGGTCAAAGCGCCAAAGCAGCACTCCGGCCCGCAGGCGTGCCAGCCGTCTTGCGCAGGGGTCGCCCCGGCGCCGGAAATGATGGTGGCCAGCACCATCGTCACATATTCCTCGTCGTGACGCTTATCCCATCCGGCGATGTTCAGACCATTGGCGTGGCCCCAGCTTGCCGACACTTTCGACGGCACGGCTTTCTCAAACGCCAAGCGCACGGCGTCGGTCAGCGTCTCCATCGGCGTGGTGGTGCAGTTCATATGCGGCGCGGGCTCTTTGGCGTTACACAACGTCCCCTTCGGCCCCATATCGACCGAGATGCAGCGATAGAGGCCTTCGTTATACGGCGGCGGCAGTTGCGCGAACATCATCAGGCCAAGGTAGACGCCGGAATAGCTGTTCCCCTCGTAAGAGTTGATGAAATACGGGATTTGCGGCGGGCTAGAGATTTCGATGTGGCAGCTATCGGCCTTGATCGTGACGCGGGCGATGATGGTCAGATCGCCAAAGCCATGGCCCGCATCCTCGACAATCGCCGAGCCTTCGTAGGTGCCGTCTGGCACGGTGGAAATCAGGCTGCGCATCTGCCGCTCTGCCATATCCAGCAGCGTGTCGATGCAAGCGTCCACCACGTCTTCGCCATACTTATCCAGCATGGCGATCAAAGCGCGCTCACCGACCTGACAGGCCCCGATCAACGCGTTGAAGTCGCCCTCTTGGTCACGCCGCGCCCGCATGTTGGTGAAGATAAAGTTCAAAACATCCTTACGCGGCACACCGCGATCCCAGATTTTCACCGGGGGGATACGCAGACATTCGGCGTAGATTTCTTTGGCGTTGGGGTTATAGCCCGCAGGCACCGGGCCGCCGATATCGGTCAGATGGCCTTTGCAGACGGTCCAATACTTCAGCTTGCCCTTGTAAAACACCGGCTTGTAAAAACAGGTATCAATCGCGTGGCTGCCACCCCAGGCCGGATCGTTGTGGATCAGCAGATCGCCTTCATGGATGTCGCCCTCAAAATACCCCGCCACCACCTTCATCGCCGGGATCAGACTGCCGAGGTGGATCGGAATATCCTGCCCCTGCAAGATCATCTCGGGGCGCGCGTTGAACAGCGCGGTGGAATAGTCATGCGCAAGATTGAACACCGAAGATCGCGCGGTTTTCTCAAGCGACAGCGTCATTTCGCGCTGCGTGGTTTCCAGAATGCCGCGAATCACCGATAGCGTGATCGGATCAACCTTCGTGGCGGATGGTGTGGCGCTGGCCATGCCTATTCCCCTTCAAATGCGCGGCGCAAAAGGGGAGCGGCCGGGCAACTTGCCCGCTGTGATCGCCGAAACTCCCTGTTGCGCGGCGTCTTCTGCACCGTTGCAGGGGTCAGGCTAGGCGCAGAAACGGGCAGGCGTCTTTGCAGAGGGCGCATGGGTTTTTGTCGCAGAGCGCATTTTGACAAATTGCGCGCAACCGGCGCTTTACAGAAAGAATATTGCGTGGCCAGATAATCAAAACGGCGGGGGCTGCGATGAAGACCACCATCACCACCAAAGGCGTCGATCTGGCCGCGCGCAGCCGTCACTGGCACGAGGCGATTGGGCAGGCCTATTTCCCGCTGGACCTGAGCTTTCGCCGCCCCGAGGCCTTCGACGGCGAATTGACCATGTGGCAGTTGGGCGAGGTGTCGTTGTCGCGCCTGACCTCTGACGCGCTGATGTATCGCCGTCTGCCCAAGCACTTGCAGGCGCAAGGCCCCGAGGAGTTTCTGGTCACGCTGCCCGCGAAATCCGAGTTGCGCTTTACCCAAGGCGGGCGCGAGGTGCGCGCCAATCCCGGCGCGTTTTTCATCGAGCGCAGCCATGAACCCTATGAGTTCAGCCATGCCGAACCCGCCGATCTGTGGGTGATGAAGCTGTCGCTGGCCATGCTGGGCGGGCGGGTGCGCGCGCCGGATCGGTTTTGCAGCTTGCAGTTTGATGCCACCAATGGCGCGAACGGGCTGTTCGTCGATATGGTGCATCTGATCCCGCAGCGCTACGACGCGATGACCGAAGAGGCCCGCAGCACGGTCGGGCGGCAGTTGGCGGATTTGCTGGCGCTGGCCTTGCAGTCGGATGAACGGGTGCTGAGCTCGGGCGGATCGACCGTGCGGATGGCGCATCTGGCGCGGATCGAAAGTTTCGTGCGCCGTCACCTCGCCAACCCCGATCTCGGCCCGGATGAGGTGGCTGCGGGCTGTGGCGTCTCGGTGCGCTATCTGCATGAACTGCTGCGCGACACCAATCAGACCTTGGGCAGTTGGATCCGCGATCAGCGCTTGGCCGCGGCGCGCGAAGATCTGGGCAACCCGCGCGACAAACGCGCGATTGGCGAGATCGCCTATGCCCGGGGCTTTGCCGATCAGGCGCAGTTCAGCCGTGCCTTCCGGCAGCGCTATGGCATCAGCCCGAAAGAGGCCCGGGCGCAGGGATGAAGGGGAAACGGTGATATCCATCGCTTCCCCCTTTCCTTAGCGCTGCAAGTGATCGCGGACGCGGGCAATCGCGGCTTGGCGGTCGTGCCGCGCGGCAAGCGCCTGATCCAGCGTCACCTCGACAAACCGCGCCGGGCTGTGCGGCTGCAACTGGCCGATCAGGTCCATATCGGCGGAAATGATCGTGCCCAGCATCATATAGCCGCCGCCCGACACCGCATCGCGGTGCAGAACGATGGGTTCGGTGCCGGATGGCACTTGCACCGAGCCATAGGGATAGCAGGCATCGACGATATTCGACGGGTCCGACCCCGCACCAAACGGCGGCGTGCGGGGCACGAAATCCAGCGCTTTGCCACCTTTGAAGCGGTAGCCGATGCGGTCAGCCTCGGGCGCGACTTTCCAGGTGTCGGCGAAGAACTGCTTGCCCGCCTCGGCGGTGATGCGGTGCCAGTATAGCCCCGGCAGCATCCGCAACTCTGCCGGATTGCCCGGACCACGCCGCAGGTTTGCAGGAACCGAGCCTTTGCCTGTGCCTCCCTGCCCCAGCGGCAGTGTGTCGCCCGCCTTCAACGCGCGGCCCTCATGCCCGCCCAAAGCGCCCAAGGTATAGGTGGAGCGCGAGCCGAGTTTCACCGGCACATCAATGCCGCCCGAGATCGCGATATACGCCCGCGCGCCGGATTTCAGGAACCCGAACGACAGCTTGTCACCGGCTTTCACCGGGAAGGCTTTCCACGTTGCCCGCTCATCGCCATTGACTTTGGGCGGCAGTTCACCCCCGGTCACCGCCACCGTGGCGGCTGTGGTGAACTCAATCTCCGGCCCCATGAACACCGCTTCCAGCACCGCAGCCCCTTCGTCATTGCCGACCAGCATATTGGCGGCGCGGAGTGCAAAGCGATCCATCCCGCCGGAAATCGGGATGCCCAGATGGTAGTAACCTGGGCGGCCAAGGTCTTGCACGGTGGTCGACAGGCCGGGCGCGATGATCTTAACGGCCATGAAGAACCTCCATCAGCTTGGCATTGGTGCCGTTGATGTCTTTGTTGAACTCGGTCAGCGAAAAGCTGGTCTCGCGGATGGTGGGCAGGAATTTATTTGCGTTCACCGCCTCGATATCCGCATCGTATTGATCGCGGCTGATCGGTTTCCATTTGACGATGTCGCCGGGGCGGAACAGGCACATCTCATCCTGAAGGTAGCTGACCTGCTGGTTCGGATCGTAAATCGGCATCGGGGTGACGCCAAACATCTGATAGCCGCCCGCCCCGCGCACCGAATAGATGCAGCTGAAGCAACCGCCGTGACCGATGGTGAGCTTGGGCGTGTCGGTGCGCGGGCGCAGGTATTTCGGCACCTGCAACTGCCGTTTGCGCTCGACCATCTGATAGAGGAACGGCAGCCCTGCCACGAAGCCGACCATCGAGACGAACCACGGCTGGCTGGAATGCGCCTGCACGAAATCCTCAACCGTCCCCAGCTCGTTCACCGCTGCGGCATATTCCAGATCGGTGGCCTTGGGGTCTTGGTGACGCTCGCGGAACCGCATCAGCGTCTCATGCGTCCACGGGTCTTGATAATAGACGGGGATTTCCATGATGCGGGTTTTCAGCGTGGCGTCGGATGTGCTAGCCGCCCCCTCCATCGACTGCAATTCGCGCAGCAAATCACCGGGCTTGATCTGATCAGGATCATATTTCACCTGAAAGCTGGCATTGGCCGGACAAATCTCGGTCACGCCCTTGATGCCCGCTTGTTTGACCGCGTTGGTCATCGACAGGCTGGTGAAAAATGCCTCCAGCGACATTTCTTCCGAAACCTCCGCGAAGATATGTTCGTCACCACCAAAGCTGAAACGGATCGACATGGGCTTCTCCTATGGCTCAAGATTGGGGGTCAGGCGGGCGGCATGGTGTTCCAACCAGCCTTCCAGCCAGCGGGTGTGAAAATCGCCTGCCTGAACGCAAGGGTCAGCGGCCAGCGCCTGAAACAGCGGCTTGGTGGTTTTCAGCCCGTCGATCTGTAATTCCGACAGCGCCCGCGCCATGCGGGTGATCGCGGCCTCGCGGGTTTCGGCGTGGACGATCAGCTTGGCCAAAAGCGAGTCGTAGAATGGCGGCACGGTGTAACCGGGATACAGCATCGAATCAAAGCGCACGCCGGGTCCGCCGGGGATACGCAAGCTGTCCACCGTGCCGGGGAACGGTGCAAAATCACGGGCGGGGTCTTCGGCGTTCAGGCGCACTTCGATGGCGTGGCCTTTGACGGTGACATCCGCCTGCGCCAGCCGCAAAGGCTCTCCGCCAGCGATGCGCAGCATTTCAGCGACCAGATCAAGCCCGGTGATCATCTCTGTCACCGGATGTTCCACCTGAATCCGCGTGTTCATCTCGATGAAATAGAAGCGGTCGGCGTCCTCGTCATAAAGGTACTCCACCGTCCCCGCGCCAGAGTAGTTGACCGCAAGCGCCAGCCGCACCGCACTGCTGCACAGCTCATCGCGCAACGGCGCAGGCAACGCGCGCGAGGGCGCTTCCTCCCACACCTTTTGGCGGCGGCGTTGCAGCGAACATTCCCGCTCATAGCAATGGATGGCGCTGTGGCCATCGGCCAGCACCTGCACCTCAATGTGCCGCGCCTTGGTGATGACCTTTTCCATATACAGCCCGCCGTCACCAAAGGCCGCCAAAGCCTCGGCCTGCGCTTGCGGGAACGCTTGTTCAAACGCAGCTAGGTCCTGCGCGATGCGGATACCGCGCCCGCCACCACCCGCTGCCGCCTTGATCATCACTGGAAAGCCAGTATCGGCCAAAATCGCGCGGCCCGCGTCGATACTGTCCACGCGACCCAGCGAGCCGGGCACAATCGGCACGCCCGCCGCATGGGCTGCACCCCGAGCGGCAACCTTATCGCCCATCAGCCGGATCGCATCGCCCGAAGGCCCGACAAACACCAGCCCCGCCGCCGTCACCGCATCGGAAAATCCAGCGTTTTCCGCGAGGAAGCCATAGCCGGGATGCACGGAATCGCACCCCGTATCCGCCGCCGCCTTCAGGATGGCCGCGATGTTCAGATAGCTTTTCTTCGCCGCAGGCGGGCCGATGTTCACCGCCTGATCCGCCAGTTGCACATGCAAAGCGGTGGCGTCGGCGTCGGAATAGACCGCCACGGTGGCAATCCCCAGATCCTGCGCGGCGCGGATGATCCGCACCGCAATCTCACCCCGGTTGGCAATCAGCAGCTTTTTCAGCATCAGGACAATTCCGCCAGAACCGCGCCCGCCATCACCGGGTCTTCGTTGTCGGTCACGAAGGTAATGGCAGAACCCGCGACTTCGGATTTCACCTCGTGAAAGCTTTTCATCACTTCGATCAGCCCGATCACATCGCCGACCGCCACCGCATCGCCATCCTGCTTGAACGGCGGAGTTTCGGGGGAGGACGAGCGGTAGAAGGTGCCGGGAAGCGGGGATTGGATGACGGGCATTTTGGCCTCCGTTAGGTAAGAATGGCGCGCACAGCGCGGGCGATGTCGATGGCATTTGGCGTATCAGAATGGATGCACACCGTCTCGCAGTGCACCGGAATATCGCTGCCATCCGTCGCGGTGCCGAGGTTTTCCGCAATGGCGCGGCGCACGCGGGCGGCCATCAGATCGGGGTCTTTCGCGTCATGTTCGCGGGTGACGATCAGGCTACCATCGGGGCGGTATTCCAGATCGCCGTAGAACTCGGCGATAAAGGCATGGCCGCGTGCAGGGTAGATTTTCTCATGCAACGTCCCGGTCATGCCCAGTAAAGGCACGCGGAAAATATCGGCGACATCGCAAACCGCATGGGCGATGTCTTCCTGCCGCGCCGCCATGCCATACAGGCTGCCATGCGGCTTGATGTGGTTCAACTCGACCCCTTCGGCGCGCAGAAACCCGCACAAAGCGCCGATCTGGTAGATCATACAGTTGGCCATTTCGGCGCGGCCCATCTTCATCTCACGGCGGCCAAAGCCTTGCAGGTCGGGCAAAGACGGATGCGCACCCACCTTGACGCCGTGCTGTTTCGCCAAGCGCACGGTGGCGCGCATGTGGTCAAAATCACTGGCATGAAAGCCGCAGGCGACGTTGGCAATGTCGATGAACGGCATCATTCCGGCATCATCGCCCATCCGGTACAGCCCAAAGCTTTCGCCCATATCGCAGTTGATGGTTACAGCCATAGTCCCCCCAAGGCGTTGACATAAGTCAGCCTGCGACGGGTTAGATATATTGTAAAATATCGTTTTTTGTGGTCTGTTATCTAAAATTCAGATGGACGAATGCTGCGATGGCTTTGACGTTGAAACAGTTGCGCTATTTCATGGCGGCGGCGGAAACCGGGCAGATCAGCCATGCCGCGATGGAGCTGAACATCTCGCAATCGGCGATCACAACGGCGGTGCAGGGGCTAGAGGCGCAACTGGGCGTGCGGTTGTTTGACCGCTCCGCACAGGGCGTGGTGCCGACGATCGAAGGCGCGCGATTCCTGAACCATGCCCGCAACATCCTCGCCGCCGTGGAAGATGCCGAGCGTTTGCCGCTGGGGCAGGATCGGCAGGTGTCGGGGCGGCTGCGCTTGGGCACCACCTACACCGTCGCGGGCTATTTCATGTCGCGCCACTACGCCCGCTTTCGCCGCGCCCATCCTGACATTCAGATCGAGATGATGGAAATGCCGCGTCTGGCGGTCGAGGAAGGGCTGGCGACGGGCAGTCTCGATATGGCGGTGATGCTGGTGTCGAACCTTGCCAACTCTGCCGGGCTGGAACAGGAAATCCTGATGCGCTCGCGCCGGCGGCTGTGGTTGCCGACCGATCACCCGCTGCTGACGCGCGAGCGGATCACGCTGCACGATGTCTCGCAACAGCCCTATGTGATGCTGACGGTGGATGAGGCGAAGGATACCGCCAGCCGTTACTGGGCGAAAACCGGCTTCGCGCCTTCGGTGTGCTTTACCACCAGTTCGGTTGAGGCGGTGCGCTCGATGGTCGCCAATGGCGTGGGGGTGACGATCCTGTCCGACATGGTCTATCGACCTTGGTCGCTGGAGGGCCAGCGGATCGAAATACGCGCGCTTGCCGATACGATCCCCAGCATGGATGTGGGATTGGCTTGGCGCAGATCGCAGGGCTTGACCGCCACCGCCGCAGTGTTCCGCGCCTTTATGTCGGTGGCGATGGGTGGGGGCGGATAGGCGTGTTCAAGCCTTGCCGCGCAACAAAGCCTCGACCACCGAGATAAAATCCCTGACCCGGCGGTTGGCACCTTCGCGGTAGCCGATGGCGATGACGCTGTGTGGCATATCGACGATCTGTTTGAAGATCACGCCGGGGCGGGCGTAAAACCGCGCGGTGCTGTCGGCGGTGATGCGGATGCCGCGCCCGGTCGCCACCGCGTGCAATTCAGACTCAACCGTCGCCGCCTAGTACACGACATTCGCCGGGCGGTCGCTGCGCTGTGCGCTGGCGATCCAATAATCCCGCCAGATGCTTCGACCCGGGGCGGCGATGATCGGCTCGTCCAGAATGTCATTCTGGGTCACGCTGGGCAGATCGGCAAGGCAATGCCACGTCGGCAGACAGACCACGCAATGCTCTCGCGACAGCTCGACAAACGTGATGCCGGGGATACTCAGCGGTGGGCGCACGATGCTGCAATCGACCTTGCCGGAAGCCAGACCCGCCGTCGGATCGCTGAAATCATACTCGGCCAGTTCCAGCACCGATTCCGGGTGGCGCAGCTTGAACTCGCGCACGATATCGGGGATGAATTCCAAAGCGGTGCCAATCAGATAGCCGATGCGCAGCTCATTCTTGATGGTCTTTGCAGCGCGCTTATTTCGGCGTGAAAGCTATCCATCTGCGCGCTTAAACGTTCCGCGCTGGTCAGCAAAGCCGCCCCCAATGGCGTCAAGCTGACGCTGCGGGTGGTGCGTTTGAACACCGCGAAGCCAAGCGTATCCTCAAACTGCCGGATGGTCTGCGACAGCGCGGGCTGCGACACAAACAGCTTCTCAGCGGCGCGCACATCGCTGCGCTCCTGCGCCACCGTCAGGAATGCCCGCACATGCAGGAAGTGGATATTAATAAGCGCCATGAATAAATTCATCAACTCTTCGTCCTTGTTGTCAGGCATGCTGGCTGAACAACCAAAGCGCGTTATGCAACGAGCAGCCGCAGTGGATCACCAACCAAACAGCCCTGATGGAACGCGGCAAAACCGCCCTGATCTATGACCCGCGTGAGGGCGATAAATCCAAGATCACCTTGGTCAAGGCCAAAGGATCGCTGGTCTGGGACGATGCGGGCCGCGCCTAACTCGATTGCACCTTGCAGGCTTGGTCGACAGCCTTGGTGCCAATGATGACCGCGTGGTCGAGCCCGCCATCGCTCAGCTGCGCGACATCACCCATGCCCGACCCAATTTCAACACCATCCCACTGTTGCAGCTGCCAGCCAAGCTGGCCGAGATTTCTTCGGGCGATCTGACCCGCATCGGCTATTGTCTTCACGGCAGCCTTGCGGTGGAAATGGCGTTCAAGAACCGGTCCGGCGCACGCAATGTCATCGTGATGCAAGACAGCTATCATGGCCGCTCCCTGGCCACGATGGTGGCAAGCTCGCCGCATCCGAACAATCCGTTCCATGCCTTGCAACCGCAATGCTTCACCCGCGTACCGCATCCCGACAGCTATCGCCCGCGCTTCGGCACGGATATTGAGGCCGAAACCCGGATGTGTCTGAACCTGATGGAAGACACCATCACCAAGGGCGTCGGCGGCGGTGTGGCGGCGCTGATCATCGAGCCGATCTTGGGCAATGGCGGCCATATCATCGCCGGCAAAGCGTTTCTGCAAGGCCTGCGCGATGTCTGTGACCACTACAATATCGTGCTGATCTTTGACGAGATTCAAAGCTGCTTTGGCCGCACCAGCGAGATGTTTGCCGCCGAATACTACGGCGTCACCCCCGACATCATGACCTTCGGCAAAGGCATCAGCGGCGGTTTTCCCTTGGCGGGCATCATGGCGAGTGATCGTCTGAACGGCTTCGCCTCTGGCGAAGATGCGCTGACCTTCGGGCAGTTCCGGGTGGCAATGGCAGTGGTGGTGGCGACGATTGACGCGATCATTGCCGATGATCTCTGCGGCAAGGCCCGTGCGCTGGGGGCCTATGCCATGCAGCGCCTGCGTGAAATGTCGGAACGTCACCCGCTGATTGGTGATATTCGCGGGCCGGGCTGTTCGTCTCAATCGAGCTGGTCAAGGATCGCGCGACCAAAGAAGCAGCGCCGAAAGCCGGTTGAAAAGGGCGTTCTGTTTGGCGAAAGCCGCTGCGCTGGCCTTGGCAACCGGATCAAGATAAAGTCGCCGCTGGATTGCAGCCAAGCGCAAATGTCGCAGGCGCTGGACGTGTTCGATGCCGTTCTGGGCAGACTCTGGTGCTCTCGTTCTTCGGTGGCAATTCCGAGGCCTACAACAAGCTGCGCGTCGGCGGGCCGAACGAATTTGATCTGGTGCAGGCCGATGGCTTTTGGCCGCAGCTATACTTCCAAGAGATCTACGATCACCCCAACGCAGCGGAAACCCCAGCGCCCGCGCGTGGCGGATGAAAGCCAGCCGCTGCCGCGCCAGCGGGCCATACAACCGTTGATTGCCTCTGCTGCGCTCGGGTGGCGGCAACAAGCCAATCTGCTCATAATAGCGCACCGTCGGCACCTTCACCCCGGTCTCGGCGGCCAGTTTTCCGATGGTCAGCATAAGAAACCTCTTGAAGCTATAAGTACTAGAGACATTAGCTTTAGGGTTCAAAGACGGCAAGGGACAGGCCGCAAGAACTCAAGAGGCTGAAATGACTACCCTATCCGGCAAAGACGCACATGAATGGCGCATCTCTGGTATGGATTGCGCGGCCTGTACCCGCAAAGTCCAGACCGCTGTGGAACGATTGCCGGGGGTGAGCGGCGTTGAAATCACCCTGATGAACGAACGCCTGCGGCTAAATCTTGCACCGGAAACCACCGCCCCCGCTCAAGTCGAACGCGCCGTGCAGGCGTTGGGCTTTGGCATCACCGCGCCCCCCGCAGCGACACCCGAACCCGTGCCGACAGGGAACCACCGCACCGAGACCCATGCCGATCATGCCGCCCACAATCATGCCGAATTGCCGTCAGATGTGCGCTGGTATCAAACCACCAAGGCGCAGCTGGTGTTTGTCTCGGGCGCATTGCTCGCCGCCAGCCAGATCGCGACATGGACCTTTCTCGCCGATCACGCGGTTTGGGCCTTCACGCTGGCCTGTCTGGTGGGCCTGCTGCCCGTGGCGCGCAAAGCGCTGGCGGCAATGCGGGCGGGACTGCCGTTTACCATCGAAATGCTGATGACGATTGCCGCGACGGGCGCTTTGCTCATTGGTGAGGCGCAGGAAGCAGCACTGGTGGTGTTTCTGTTCGCGGTGGGGGAATTGCTGGAAGGCGTCGCCACCAACATGGCCCGCGACGGCATCCGTGCTTTGGCCAAACTGGTGCCCGCGACGGCGCTGCTGGAGCATGACGGCCATAGCTATGAGGTCGCCGCCGAAACCCTGCGTCCTGGCCAGACCATCCAGGTCCGCCCCGGTGATCGGCTGGCGGTGGATGGCGAAATCGTCGCGGGCACCTCGGGCATCGACGAAAGTGCGGTGACAGGCGAAAGCATCCCAGTGACGAAAGGGCCGGGGGCCACGGTGCTGGCAGGCACGATCAACACCGAGGCGGTGCTGCGCGTCCGTGTGATGAAAGCGAGTGCCGACAGTACCCTCGCCCGCATCGCCCAGATGGTCGCCGATGCCGAAGCCGCCCGCGCCCCGACCGAGCGCTTCATCGATCGTTTCAGCCGCTGGTACATGCCCGCCATCGTCGGCCTGGCGCTGTTGGTGGCCTTGTTACCGCCACTGACCGTGGGCGCGGATTGGGGAGGTTGGACCTACCGCGCGCTGGCGCTGCTGCTGATCGGTTGTCCCTGCGCGCTGGTGATCTCGGTTCCTGCAGCCATCGCAGCAGCGCTTTCGACTGGAGCGCGGCATGGCCTGCTGATCAAAGGCGGTGCTGTGATCGAGGCAATGGCAAACCTGCACACCGTGGCATTGGACAAAACCGGCACCCTGACCGAAGGCCGCCCGGTGCTGACCAACACCCTGCCCGCCGAGGGCATCCCGGCGTCAACGCTGCTGCAGCTCGCGGCAACGGTGGAGGCTGGCTCCACCCATCCGCTCGCCAAGGCGATCCTCGCGCAAGCTAAGGCCGACGGCCTGACGCTGCTGGCCAGCCGAGACGCCCGCGCTTTTCCCGGCAAGGGTGTCGAAGCCATGGTCGAGGGCGCGCGGGTGCATGTCGGCGTGGCCGATGCCGCCCCGGCGCTGGCCCAACTTCAGGCGGACGGCAAGACGGTGGTGCAAGTCACCCGCGACGGCATCCCGCTTGGTCTGCTGGCCTTGCGCGATGAGCCGAGGGTTGAGGCCGCCGAGGCCTTGCAGCAGTTGAAGGCGCTGGGGTTGCAGGTGGTGATGCTGACAGGGGATAATCTTGGCTCTGCCACGGCGATAGCTTCCCGGCTTGGCATCCAAGCGCAGGCCGGTCTGCTGCCCGAAGGCAAGACTGCCGCCATCCAAAAACTCGCGACACAGAGCGGGGTGATGATGGTCGGTGACGGCATCAACGACGCCCCAGCCTTGCGGCTGGCCAGCGTGGGGGTGGCGATGGGGGCGGGCACCGATGTGGCGCTGGAAACCGCAGATGCCGCAATTCTGCGCAACAAACTGACCGACTTGCCCGCGATGATCCGGCTGTCGCGCGCCGCGATGGCGAATATCCGGCAGAACGTGGCGGTGGCTTTGGGGCTGAAAGCGGTGTTTCTGGTGACCTCGGTTCTCGGCCTCACCGGCCTCTGGATCGCCGTGCTGGCCGATACCGGAGCCACCGTGCTGGTCACCTTGAACGCGATGCGGCTTCTGGCGCGGGATCCCCGGAAGGGTGGCTGAGTGTCCACGCGTGGACAGGGTGGCGGCGGAAGGAATTTCAACGGGTTAGGGGGTGGGCCTTAGGGAGTTGTTAAGAATTTGAGGGGACAGCCGACTGCCAGCTACCCTACCACAGGCCAGCGCCTGATCGCTGGGTGGGCGCTGCAACGCTGGTTCTAGGCGCTTTATGCCTCAGCCAACTCCCCAGGAATTCGGCGCGGGGCGCTGCAATAGCGCCTGCCCGATGGGGCTGTCAGGCGCTGCCCGGCGGCGCAAGCGCCTTGATTCCGGGCGGTAGGCGGTTTGCTTGGCGAGCGGGCGAGGGTTCGCGCTTTCGATAGAACGGCAACGGTCCCGCAAATTCCCCAATGGGCCCTCAATGCGTGACTAGTCTGGCCTCAGATGTCCAGTGGTGCCGCAGGAAGGCGGGGGGGCTCGATATAAGAGGCGGGCGCGGCATCTGCGACCAGCCGCAGGGCGATCGCGGTGGTTGTGCTGGGGGCTGTCACCAGCATGGTGCCGCCAAACCGCGCTTGCAAAAAGCGGTGGATATGGCCGCACTTCACCCGCTCGACATTCTGGTGACGCAGCACAATCTCGGCCAGCCGTTCGCCGCGCTGGCATTTATACACGTCGATATAGGGGATGGCGCTGTTGATCGGCGGTTGGTGCATCAGGATGGCGGTTGGCTTGTCCGAGTGTTCGGCCAGCTTAGCCGCTAGCCAGAGGCAGGCGGCGTCATCCACATCGCCGTGACTTCGCCGGGAATGGTGATGTAAAGGCCGAGGATGCGCAGTGGCGATCTGTCTGTGGTATCCCTCTTGGCGATTGCGAGGGTCAATTGCCAAGAGGGCAATGGGGTGTTGCCCCGTCGGCCTCGCACTTGATTGACGGCTTTGGGTGGTGCGCTTGGCAGGCGATGACGAGCGTCGATCGCCACACGGCCAGCGAGCCGATCCCAGCCGTATTGCGGGTCTGCGAGCCGCTGCATATCCGGCACCCGCCGCGTTTCGCGCTGGTGTGATGCCGGGCCGGAGGGGGCGCGGCTATGTGGTGCAATGCTATTTTTCGGTGACCGGGTTTGATGATGTGCCGCAGACCGCATTCATCCCATCGCGGTCCGATCCGCCAGCCAAGGGGCTTGATCGGCAAGCACGCGATGACCCCGCTGCTGCAACTTTTGTCCGACACCCAACCGGATGAGACCGAAATCCTGCTGCGCCGCGATCTGGTGGCGCGCAATGCGGTAGCCCCCCGGCTCGGCGTTAACGCAGCTCCAACCGCGCCGCATCAAACCCTGCCTCGGCAAAGATCGCAAGCAATCGCGCGTCAAAGCTGTCGGCGGCACTATCCAGACACTGCTGGCCGAAATACCAAGTGAGCGCCTTCGCATATTCCGGCGGATCGGCCAAAGCCCGCGCCAAGGTGCCCTCAAATTTCTCAGGCGCGCGCACTGTCTGCACCAAAGCGTGGAAGTCTGAGCGCCCAAACAGCACCGCAGGCTTGCCGTGCAAAAACCCTTCCAGCGCAGTGGCGGAATTGATCGACACCGTGGCACAACACGCCGCCAGAATGTCATGCACATTCGCATCGGTGGTGATCGGCGCGAAGCCCTGCGCCTGCACCGAAGCGACGATCTCCGCCCCCAACTCCGGCTTCAACGGATGCGGCTTGACCAGCACCGGACGGCCCGAAGCCCCCGCGCAAACCGCCTCCAGCATCGCCACAAAACTGCAATAGGCCTGCCCATTGCGCTGCGGCGCGGGCCCTTGCAGGAACACCGCAATCGCCCCCTGCGGCAGAGCGCGGGCCACGCGCACCTGCTTGTAGCGCGAGCGTCGGGGCTCCGCGAAACGCTGCTGCAATGCGGCCAAATACGCCAGCGCCACCGCCTCATCCACCGACACCGGATCATAACGCAAAACCCCGATCCGGCTCGCCGCCTGTATGCCAACAGGATCGACGTGGAAGAATCCTTCCAGATAGGCGGTTGCGGCGTTCAGCACGCCCGGCCGCTGCCCGCGCCCGTTCTCGACAATGTGCAGATCGCCGTCCGCGCGATAGGCAGCGCCGTCAAAGCTTTCCACCAGCGCCACACCCACTCCGCGCGCCGCCAGACATTGCCGGATCCGGTCATACAGCAACGGCGGCCTCAAATCGCCCATCGCTGCAATCATCCGCGCCGGAAGATGCAGCACAACACGGGCTGTCACAGCCGCGCCTCCACCAGCGCCACCGCCGCCGCAATCGCGGCCTCTATCGGCAGTTCCGACGTATCAATCATCACCGCATCCACCGCGGGCTTCAACGGGGCAGCACTGCGCCCCATATCCCGGGCATCACGCTCAATCACTTCCGCCAGCACCCGCGCCGCATCGCCGCCCACCTCCAGCCAACGCCGATGCGCCCGCACCTCGGCGCTTGCAGTCACATACAGCTTCACCTCGGCCTCGGGGCAGATCACCGTGCCAATGTCGCGGCCATCCAGCACAGCCCCCCCCTCCGCCCGTGCAAACCGCCGCTGAAACTCGACCAAAGCCGCCCGCACTTCGGGGATCACCGCCACCACGCTCGCCGCCTGCCCTGCCGCCAATGTGCGCAGATCATCCCGCGCCAAATCCGCCGCAGAAAGCCCCCGTGCCGCCGCCACCGGATCACCGCCCAACGCCCCCACAGCCCGATACAACAACCCGGTGTCCAGATGCGCAAAACCAAACCGCGCAGCCAGCGCCCGCCCAATCGTGCCCTTGCCCGCCGCCGCAGGCCCATCAATGGCCACTGTAAAGCGCATGGTCATCCTCTGTGCTCAAATATCCTCGGGGTTCGGGGGCGAGCCCCCAATCAACTGTCCAGCTTGCGCGGCGCTTCCGGCGGATAGGCGTAAGCGTTCGACACGATCATGCCGCCCTGCTCCAGCACCTCCGACACCGCATCGTCTTCCTCAAACTGGAACTCATAGGCGTCAAACGGGAAGGCCTTGGCATCGACCAGCCCTTCAAGCGAGATGATCACAATGCCCTCGGCCTCAAAGTCTTCCACCAACTGCTGCAAGGCTTCGGCAGCGGTTTCGGCCTTGATCACCGCCAGCTGGTAATGCCCGCCATATTCGCCCTCGTCCTCATCCGCCCATTCCATATCGAACGCGTCGATGCAGACCGCATAACAGCCCGAGGCCACACCGTCAGACTCGTCGGGTTCAAACGGATGCGCTTCCGAGACACAGATCTCGCCCGAGCCTTGGGCAGTTTCGGCCATGCCATCAATGTCGATCTCGAACGGCAGGATTTCGTCATCAAACGCTTCAACTGCTCCGGCGTGCAGCACACGGTCCAGCCGCAAGCCATTGACGGAAATAGAATTCGCCAGTGTGGCCAAAGCTTCCGACAAATCCTCGGCGGTCAGCACAAAAAACCGCGCCTCGCCGCCATAGTCCGCGCCATCCGGCATCGAGGTTGGGCCTTCCGGGTCAAAGACCTCGACGGCTGCGTAAAAAGTTCCCATCTGATGCCCTTCCGTTGGCGTAAATACGGCCCGCCCGCGCGCGCCTTTCTGCCTCTATACCCCGACGCAAAGCCAAGCGCCACCAGACCCCGCGTCCAGGGTCTTCCGTAGGGTGCGTGATTTCACGCACCGCCCGCTATCGTGCGACCCGCCGTTTCCGCCACAGACTTCCCAGCGCAAAAGCTGCCGCAAGGCAAAGGGCGACGAACTTCAACCTGGTTATCAAGGCGATGGCTTCGACCACTGCGGCAGAGTGCAGCCCATTTCGCAGCAAGTCGCTGACTCGATCGTTTTCCAGCAGATCAAGCGCCGCATAGCCAAGCGCGGGCAGCGCCCAAAGCCAGCCGCGCCGCCAAATCGGTAAGATCAGCATTGCGGCAAGACACGACAGCAGCACCGTATCGGCAGTGTGCAGAGGGCCAAGGTAGATCGCCTTGGCAGCCGGGGTCAGCCCCGCAAGATAGGCCTGCGCCTGCTCAAAACTGTAAAGATGCAGATCAAACGGCGGCAGATCGCCGACATAGACTTGCCCTGAAAAATGGTTCCAAATGCCATATGCGAGTGCTGTGGCCACCGGAAAAGCCCAACATAGATATTTCATCCCGCCCCCTGCCGCCGTCGCGGCAAGGCGATCACGCCCTGCCGATCAGGTCAAGCCTGCTGCGTCAAAGGTTAAGAAAGCCTTAAATCGACTATACTAACAGTCTGATTTCCAATGGTAAAAAATGGTCCCGAGTTGGGACCACCCAAAACCTACTGCCCGCCCTTCCGCAAAGCCGCGCCCAAGCCGGTCATCAGCCACTCAAAAATCGGGAATGAAGTCACGATGGGCGAGGCATCATCCACCGAAACCGGGTTCTTCGCAGCCATCCCCAGCACCAGAAAAGACATCGCAATCCGGTGGTCAATATGGGTCGCACAGACAGCCCCACCCGGCACGCCACCCGCCCCCATACCGTGAACGATGAGGGTATCCTCATCCTCCTCGATCTTCACACCACAAGCCTCCAACCCCCGCGCCATCGCGTCAATCCGGTCGGATTCCTTGACCCGCAGTTCCTTCACGCCCCGCATGATCGTCTTGCCCGTCGCGCAAGCCGCCACCACCGACAGGATCGGATATTCATCAATCATCGACGGCGCACGTTCAGGGGGCACCTCGATGCCCTTCATATTATCGCTGAATCTGACGCGGAGGTCCGCGACAGGCTCGCCACCCTCGGTGCGCGGGTTCTGAAACTCAATCTGCGCGCCCATTTCCACCAGCGTCAGATAGAGGCCATTGCGGGTCAGGTTTTGCGAAACACCAGGCACGAAGATGTCCGAGCCTTCCACCACCAACGCCGCACAGACCGGAAACGCCGCCGAAGACGGATCACGCGGTACCGCCACCGTCTGCGGGCGCAGTTCGGGCTGGCCGGTCAGGGTGATGACATTGCCCTCGCTGGTTTTCTCGACGGTCAGTTGCGCGCCGAAACCCAACAGCATCCGCTCGGAATGATCCCGCGTCGGTTCACGTTCAATCACCACCGTCTGCCCCGGCGCGTTCAGTCCCGCCAACAGCACCGCCGATTTCACCTGCGCCGAGGCGACGGGGAGGGCATAACGCACCGGAACCGGATTGGCCGCCCCCACCACCGTCATCGGCAAGCGCCCACCCTTGCGCCCATAAGCCTGTGTGCCAAACAAGCTGAGCGGATCGGTCACCCGCCCCATCGGACGTTTGCGCAAGGAGGCATCCCCAGTAAAGGTCACGGTCATCGGCGTCGTCGCCATCGTGCCCATGATAAGCCGAACCCCGGTGCCCGAATTGCCGCAATCAATCACATCGGCGGGTTCCTGAAAGCCGCCCACACCCACACCCTGCACCGACCACGCCCCCGGCCCGTGTTGCAGCACCGTCGCCCCAAACGCCCGCATCGCTTTGGCGGTGTCGAGCACATCCTGGCCTTCCAGCAACCCGGTGATCTTGGTTTCCCCCACCGCCATCGCGCCGAAAATCAGCGCGCGGTGGCTGATCGACTTGTCGCCCGGCACCGAAGCGGTGCCTTTCAGCGGCCCGGATTTCGAGGCGGTCATCGGTTGGGCGGTGGCATGGGCGGACATCGGCACTCTCCTGCGCGGAATTTGCAAGCCTGATAGCGCAAGCAACGGCCGGGGTCCACGGTTGACCTGAAAGAGCTGCGCGCTTGGCCCCCATCGAGGGGGCACGCGCACGCAGCTGCCGCGGGATAGGTTTGGCAGGGTGCGCGGGTTTGGGAGGGGGAGCCTCCGGCGGGAGTATTTCAGAAAGAGCAACTGCTTCAGAAATTGCTCTTTCTGAAATACTCCCGCGCGGAGCGCATCCGACCGCCGTTTCAGGCGTTGCGCTGGAAGGTCAGGTAATGCGGCGGGCGGCCTTCGCGCAGGGCTTTTTGCTCGTAGCGGGTGGAGAGCCAGTCGGACCAAGGCTGATCACCTTGGTCGAGCAGATTGAAGCCCGCTTGCGGGACTTCCTCCAGCGTTTGGCGGACGTAATCGGGGATGTCGGTGGCAACGCGGAACTCGGCACCGGGTTGCAGGGTGCGGGCGAGGGCTGCGAGGTAGCCTTGGGTGACGAAACGGCGGCGGTGGTGGCGGGCCTTCGGCCAGGGGTCGGGGTAGTTCAGGAAGGCTTTGGCGATGGAGGCTTTGGGCAGCACATCGAACAGGTCGCGCACATCGCCGGGGTGGATGGCGAGGTTTTCCACATTCGCTGCGCGGATTTTACCCAGCAGCATGGCGATGCCGTTGACGAAAGGTTCGCAGCCGATGATGCCGATTTCGGGGTAGGTGGCAGCCATGTGGACCAAATGCTCGCCACCGCCGAAGCCGATTTCCAGCCACAGCGGTTTGCCAGCGAAGCGGGCCAGGTCAATCGGGCTGCGCTCGGGGTTATCTTCGCGCATCACTCCGGGCAGGCTGAGGCGGTCGAGGTCTTCCTCGAGATAGGTCTTTTGACTGGCGCGCAGGGTTTTGCCATGCACGCGACCGTAGAAATTACGGCGTTCGACGGGATCATACATGGGTTTGGCCTCGTGGTTGGTCTGCGGCCTCTAGCCTTGCTTTGCAGCCCGCGTCAACCCCGACCCCGGTAGGGGGCGACGCCTTGGTCGGGCAGCCAGACGGCTTCGGGCGGGGTTCCGGTCTGCCAGAACACATCAATTGGGATGCCGCCGCGCGGGAACCAATAGGCGCCGATGCGCAGCCAGACCGGATCAAGCAGCGCCACAAGTTTCTTGCCGATATCCAAAGTGCAATCCTCGTGGAAGGCGCCGTGATTGCGGAAGCTGCCGAGGTAGAGCTTCAGCGATTTGCTCTCGACCAACCAGTCGCGCGGCACATAGTCGATGACGATATGGGCGAAATCGGGTTGGCCAGTCATCGGGCAGATTGAGGTGAACTCGGGCGCGGTGAAGCGCACGCAATAGAGCGTACCGGCATGGCCTGCGGGCACTTTTTCCAGCACCGCCTGTTCGGGACCTGCGGGCAAAGCCGTGGCCGCACCAAGCTGGGTGAGGCCGGAGACATCTGTGCTGGTCATTGTGCTATCCTCGTCGTGGAAGGGGCCGACCCAGCGCCGCAGGGTCACGCCGTCAAGCTAGGCTCAGCCGCGCAGGATCAGCGCAAGGCCCCCGACCATCGCCAAGAGCCCAGCAGCACGGCTGACGCTGACGGTGTCAACGGCGGCACCGAACAGGCCGAACTGGTCGATCAGGGTGGCGGCGATCATCTGCCCCAGCAGAACGCAGAACACCGCATTGCCGACGCCAAAGCGTGGAGCGACCCATGTGATGGAAAAGGCATAAAACGCCATCAACAGGCCGGCCAGCAACAGATGCTTAGGTTGCACAGAGAGTGAGGCCAGCGCTGGGGCTTGGCCGGACAGCAAAAGCAAAACCGCAGCGGTTGCAAATCCGACCGAGAACAACACAAACCCCGCCGCCACTGGCGCGCCAAGCCGTGATCCAAGCTGGCTGTTCAACGCCGCGAGGATCGGAATGCCGATTCCCGCCAGAAGCATCCACAGAGCATAGCGCAGGGACTCGGTAGACATTTCGTCCTCACCTTTCGTTCAAAAACGTGACCGCGCTTTGGCAGTTGTATTCCGGCCGTAGCGCCGCGCATTCAAATGGAGGCACATTACGCACCGCCATTTTTGTCTCTCTGTGGCAACGCGGCCAAGCGGGGGCTCGATGCCCCCCGAGGCCGCCCCCTGTTTCAGGTCAAACCGCCGCTTTCAAAGCGTCAATCAGATCGGTCTTCTCCCACGAGAAGCCGCCATCAGCCTCTGGTGCGCGCCCGAAATGGCCGTAGGCCGAGGTGCGGGCGTAGATCGGCTTGGTCAGGTGCAGATGCTCGCGGATGCCGCGCGGGGTCAGGTCCATGCAGGAGGCTACAGCGCGCTCGATCACGTCATCGGGCGCAACGCCGGTGCCGTGGGTGTCAACATAGATCGACTGCGGTTCTGCCACGCCAATCGCGTAGGACACCTGCAGGGTGCAGCGATCCGCAAGGCCAGCGGCGACGATGTTCTTCGACAGATAACGCGCGGCATAGGCTGCCGAACGGTCGACCTTGGTTGGGTCTTTACCCGAGAACGCACCGCCACCATGCGGGGCAGCGCCGCCGTAGGTATCGACGATGATCTTGCGCCCGGTCAGGCCAGCGTCGCCATCCGGCCCGCCGATCACGAACGTCCCTGTTGGGTTGACGTGCCACACGGTCGCTTTGGTCAGCCACTCCTCGGGTAGGATTTGGCGGATGTAAGGCTCTACAATCGCGCGGATATCGGCGGAGGATTGCTTTTTGCTGTTGTGCTGGTGTGAGAGCACAATCGAGGTCACTTCGACCGGCTTGCCATCGACATAGCGCAGCGACAACTGGCTTTTGGCATCCGGGCCCAAGGTGGGTTCCGCGCCGGATTTGCGCACTTCGGCCAAGCGTTTCAGGATTGCATGGGCGTATTGGATCGGGGCTGGCATCAGCTCCGGCGTCTCGCGGCAGGCGTAGCCAAACATGATGCCCTGATCGCCCGCACCGTCTTTATCCACACCCTGCGCGATATGGGCGGATTGTTCATGCAGGTAGTTATGAACCTTGATCTTTTCCCAATGGAACTTTTTCTGCTCGTAGCCAATGTCTTTGACGCAAGCCCGCACGATGTCTTCAACACGCGCCACCATTTCGGCGGTTTTTTTCTCGGTCGACAGGCCAACTTCACCGCCGACAACCACGCGGTTGGTGGTGGCAAAGGTCTCACACGCCACGCGCGCATTTGGCTCCTCGGTCAGGAAGGCGTCGAGAATGGCATCTGACACCCGGTCGCAGAGTTTGTCCGGATGGCCCTCGGAGACGGATTCCGAGGTAAAAATGTAGTTCTGGCGGCTCATGGGGAAGTGCTCCGTTGGGTTATCGCCGCACGCCAGGAAGCCGTTGTGCGGGTTTTATCCGCCTGCCTTAGACCCAATTCAGCGGAAAGGTCAAGGCTTGTGCCGTTTCCGGGGTTGCGACAATGCTGCCGCGAGTGCTGCCAGCAACACCAGCAACGGGATTTCGCCAAAGCGGGCATAGGGGGTGGCGGGCAGCGCGGCGGGGAGGGCGGCATCAAGGTAGCTGGCGATTTCAAACGGCAGGACGGCGGTGATCCGGCCGCGCGCATCATATACCGCTGTCACCCCGGTATTGCCGACACGCACCAGCGGCAGGCCTTGTTCGATGGCGCGCAGCCGGGCTTGGGCGGCGTGTTGGAACGGGCCGGTCCAATGGCCAAACCACGCGTCATTGGTGATTTGCAGCAACCAGTCGGGCCGCTCGGTGCCGCGCAGATCTTGCGGAAACACCGCCTCGTAGCAGATCAACGGCAAGGCGCGGCCCAGTTTCGGGCCAAAATCCAGCAGTTTCGGGCCGGGCCCGGCCATATAGCCATTGCCAGCCTGCGACGCGAAGGCCGAGATATTGGCCCATTGGAACAAGGCATTGCCGAAGGGGATGTATTCGCCAAACGGCACGAGGTGATGCTTGTCATAGGTCGCCCCGGTCATGCCATCGGGTTCTATCACCGCCAACGAGTTCCACGCCTTGTCGCCCTCCACCCGCTGCATTCCGATGGCAACGGAGGCACCGTTGGCAGCACTTGCGATCATGCCGCCGATTTCCGGGTGGCGATCCAACAGATAGGGCAGCGAGGTTTCCGGCCAGATCACCAGATCGGGGGTGGGTTTGGCGGCGGTCAGGCTGAGCAGGCGGTCAAAGAACTGCTGCGCCAGGGCCGGGTCCCATTTCGCCTGCTGTTCGGCATTCGGCTGCACAAGGCGCAGGGTGACGGAGCGGTCGGCGGGTATCGGTTGGGCGAGGGTCCATGCGCCGTAGCCCCAAGCGGCGACGAGGCTGGCTGCGGCAAGGCTGACTGGCAGCGGGCGGCGCAGTGCCAGGCTTGCCGCGAGTAAGGCGGTCAGCAATGACAGCCCACTTGGGCCGATGAAAGCGGCCAGTTGTGCAACCGGCGTGTCGATCCAGATATGGCCGATCAGCGCCCACGGGAATCCGGTCAGCACATAGCCGCGCAAAAGGTCAGTGGCGGCGAGGGCTATCGCGAAGCCGAAGGTGGCATTGCGACTGTGGCGGCTGATCCACCCCGCCAGTGCCCAAAACAGCGCCATACCAAACGCCATGAACACCAGCGCAAACGGGGCCATCCAGCCATCGCGCGCGGCATCGACCATGAAGGGCTGCACGATCCAGTTCAGCGCGGCGGCGAAATAGCCCGCGCCCGCGAACCACGCCAGCCAGACCGGGGCAGGGCTGCGCCCGATCAGCCAGCACAACCCGGCCAAAGCAGGCAGGCTGAGATACCACGCGCCAAGGGGGGCTTGCCCGCAGGCCGCCAACACCCCCAACAGGGCCGCAAAGCCCACGGCACGCAGGCCGGGCCAGCCTGCCCTGATCTTGCGCAGCATGTTAACCTTCGACCTCGGGCACCGTTGGCTCGGCCACTGCCGCTATCGCCCCCGGCAGCCGCACCCGCAGGCGTTTGATCCGACGCGGATCGGCGTCCAGCACCTCAAACTCTGCCCCGGATTCATGTGGCACGATCTCACCGCGCACCGGTACCCGGCCGGTACGCAGGAACACCAGCCCGCCCAAAGTGTCGATATCCTCGTCATCCTCGCCATTGCGCAGGGTCATGCCGATGGCAGCCTCGAAATCATCCAGCGACACCGTGGATTGCGCCACGAACACCCCCGGCGATTCTTCTTTCCACAGCGCGCCTTCGACTTCGTCATGTTCATCCTCAATCTCGCCGATCACGGTTTCGATCAGGTCTTCGATGGTCACAAGGCCATCGACGCCACCATATTCGTCGATCACCAACGCCATATGCACACGGTCGCGCTGCATCTTCTGCAACAAAGTCGCGGCGGGCATCGAGGGCGGCGCAAAAAGCACCGGACGCAGCAGTTTCTTCAGCGAAAATCGCCCCGAAGCACCAAAGCCATGCTGCAACGCCAAGTCTTTCAGCAGCACCAACCCTTGCGGGTGATCCAAACTGCCCTTGTAGACCGGCAGCCGCGAAAAGCCATGTTGACGAAACGCCTCGACCAGATCCTCCTTGCCGATGTCCAGTGGTACGGCGGCAATCTCAACCTTCGGAATGGCGACATCATCGACCCGCAAGCGACGCAGGTTGCTTAGCCCCAACAACCCACCCTTCGCGGGCGTCAGCGCCGCCGCTTCCTCGTCGCCCTCGCTGCTGTCTGAGGAGTTGAAGGCGGACAACAGCCGCCCGAAGAATCCACGTGGCGAGGCTTCGGCCTCATCGGCATCCGCACGCGCTTTTGGCGCTGCGGGTAACCCGTCGTTGCTACTGCCCATTGGTCCTTGTTCCAAAACGCCCCGAAAGGCCGATGCGCTAGTATGGGTCAGAAAGACCCAGACGCGCAAGTATCCGCACCTCGGTCGCCTCCATCAGATCCCCGTCCGCAGCACGGATGTGATCATAGCCCAGCAGATGTAACAGCCCATGCACGATCAGGTGGCTGACATGATCGGCCATTGGCTTGCCCGCCTCGGCGGCCTCAAGCGCGCAGGTGTCATAGGAAATAGCAATGTCGCCAAGAGATTCGGGATCGTCAGGCGCACCCGGTTCCGGCAGATCCGGCACTTCTCCCGCATCGGCACCACGCTCTGCCGACGGCCAGCTGAGCACATTGGTCGGCTTCGCCTTGCCGCGAAAATCGCCGTTCAACTCCAGAATCCGCGCGTCATCGCAGCCCATCAGGCATAGGGTAAAGCCTGCCTCAGGTAGCCCGAGTTCCGCAAAAACCGCGCGCACGGCGGGCTCTGCGAGGGCTTCCAGCCCAAAGGCCTCCCAACGCGCATCCTCAAGGACGATATCAACAAGTGGTTCCATGCCGCCCCATAGCGCACCACGCGCTACCGCTCAAGTATTCACATTGGTCCAAATATCCTGGGGGGAGCGCGACGCGCGGGGGGCAACGCCCCCCTCACGCGCGTAAGCGCTTAAGAAGGCTTGCGCGGCACGCGCTCCATCAGATCACGTGCCGCAGTCTGTTCAGCCCAGTCTGTTCATCCCTGTGCTTCGTCGCGTTCGTAAGCCTCGATCACACGGGCGACCAACGGGTGTCGCACCACATCTTTCGAGGTGAAATAGTTGAAGGTCACGCCCTTCACCCCTTTCAGAATCCGCTCGGCATCTTGCAGCCCCGAGGCGGTTCCGCGTGGCAGATCGACCTGCGTGCGGTCGCCGGTGATCACCATGCGGCTGCCTTCACCCAGCCGGGTGAGGAACATCTTCATCTGCATGGTGGTGGCATTCTGCGCCTCATCCAGCACCACGAAGGCATTCGACAGGGTGCGGCCGCGCATGAAGGCCAGAGGAGCGATTTCGATGCGTTTGTCTTCGGTCAGCTTCTGAATTTGCTTGGCGGGCAGAAAATCGTTCAGCGCGTCATACAGAGGCTGCATATAGGGGTCGATTTTTTCCTTCATATCGCCGGGCAGAAAGCCCAGACGCTCGCCGGCCTCCACCGCCGGGCGCGACAAGATGATTTTCTCCACTGCCCCAGAGATCAGCATGGTGACACCAACCGCGACTGCCAGATAAGTCTTGCCTGTACCAGCAGGTCCAATGCCAAAGCCCATCTCATTGGCAAAAAGGTTTTTCACATACTCTTTCTGCGCCTCGGTCCGAGGTTCAATCGGCTTTTTGCGGGTACGCAGTTCAATGCCACCGCCGGTAAACATCTCAATCTGATCAGAGGGTTCCAGTTTTGTATCCGGCATTGGCCGCCCCATCCGCATCGCGCCATCAATATCGCCCGCCGCCACACTGCGACCCTGTTCCAGCCGCGCATACAAAGACCGCAACACCGCAGCCGCCTGTTCGCGCGCGGGCTTGTCGCCGATGACGGACAGACGGTTGCCCCGTCGCAGCACATGCACCCCCATCTGGTGCTCGATCTGGGCCAGGTTGCGGTCAAACTCGCCGCAGAGGCTGATCAAAAGCCGGTTATCGGGAAATTCGAGGACAGTCTCGACAATATCCTCGGAACGGGTCGGGGGCGTTAGCGCGCTGATGCCCAAAGGG
>JBKJTI010000103.1:0-22976 GCA_046590425.1 Cypionkella sp.
CGCGGTTGGACCAGCATCCTGAACGCGCTGCAAACCACCCTCGCCTGACGCGCCGATAGACAGACAACATCGCCTGCGCTACCCCTATGCGATCCGATGCAAAGGCGCAGGCGATGAGCACCTCCGACCCCAAAATAGAAGCCTTCTTCAGCGCAGCGCCAATCTGGCAAGCCGAGTTGCGCGCGCTGCGTGCCATCCTGCTGGGCTGCGGCCTTGAGGAAATCTTCAAATGGCGCGGCCCCTGCTATTGCTTTGAAGGCGGCAATGTCGCCACCCTCTGGAGCTTCAAGGACGCCTGTGTGCTGGGCTTTTTCAAAGGCGTCTTGCTGGCCGACCCTGAAGCCATCTTGATCCCCCCCGGTGAAAACTCGCGCGCGGTGCGGATGGCGAAATTCACCGATATGGCACAAATCGCCGCCGCAACCGCCACGCTGACCGCCTATACCGCGGCCGCCATCGCGCTGGAGAAATCCGGCGCGAAAGTCACCTTCGCCAAAGACGATCTGCCCTACCCCGAAGAACTGATCGCGGCCTTAGATGAAAACCCCGATATGGCGCTGGCCTTCGATGCCCTGACACCGGGACGCAGACGCGGCTATCTGTTGCATTTCAACCAAGCCAAAGCCTCTGCCACCAAAACCGCCCGCATCGAAAAGCACAGCGCCCGGATACTGGATGGCAAGGGCATGAATGATCGGTAGGGTGCGTGATTTCACCCACCACCCTGACAAATTACCATCCTCCCAAACGCCCCCCATGAAAGCCCTCACCATGACACTTGCCGTGAAAACCATCGGCATCTTGGGCGGCATGTCTGCGGCCTCGACGCAAACCTACTACCGCACGCTCTGCGATCTGACCGGGCGCGCCTTGGTGGCTTGCACTCGCCAGAACTGCTGATCCGCTCGATAGATTTCGCCCCGATTGCTGCCCTGCAGGCCAGCGGCGATTGGGACGCCGCAGTTGATATCCTCAACGCAAATGCAAAGGCCCTGCAACGCGGCGGTGCCGAAATCCTGCTGCTGGCCACCAACACCATGCACAAAATCGCCGATCAGATGATAGACGGCGTCACCATTCCCCTGCTGCACATCGCCCAGGCCACCGCCACCCGCATCGCCCGTGCCGGGCTCAAGCGCCCCGGCCTGATGGCCACCGCCTTCACCATGCAGGAAAGCTTCTACGACAAACTCCACGCCGCAGGACTGACCCCGATCATCCCCGATGCCGAGGATCGCAGCACCATTCACCGCATCATCTAAGCCGAGTTGTGCCGCGACGTCACCACCACTGCCAGCCGCGCCACGTTTGAATCCATCGCCGCCCGCCTGATCGCGCAAGGTGCCGATGGATTGATCCTCGGATGCACCGAAATCGGTATGCTTCTGAGCCAATCCAACGTCGCCGTCCCGGTGTTCGACACCACCCTGATCCACTGCGAAACCGCACTCGATCTGGCGCAATTCTTAACAAACCCTTAAATCAACAAACCCAAGCTATTGATCTTAAACAAACAAAAAAGGTCCCGAGTTGGGACCACCCTATACCCCCCGCAAAACCGCCGTCATCTCAGCCAGAATAGACACCGCAATCTCCCCCGGCCCCTGCGCCCCAATCGCGAGGCCCACCGGGGCACGTATCCGCCCGATCTCGCTTTCCGAAAACCCCGCCGCGACCAGCCTTTCCACCCGAGAAGCATGGGTCTTTCTCGATCCCAAACATCCTAGATAAAAACACCCTGACCGCAACGCCACCATGATCGCCGGATCGTCCAGCTTCGGATCGTGGGTCAGCGTCACCACCGCCGTCCGCCCATCCAGCCCCAGCCGCCGCAGCGCTTCATCCGGCCAGTCTTCCAAAATCACCTCGCCCGGAAACCGCGCCGCCGTCGCAAAACTTTGCCGGGGGTCGACCAGGATCGGATCATACCCCGCCAACCGCGAAATCGCGACCAAGGCTTGGGCCACATGCACCGCCCCCACCACGATCAACCGCAGCGGCGGGTTGCACGGCAGAATGAACTGCCCCTCCTCCACCCCCGCCTTATCGGCCCGCAAGCGCAGATCCACTGCAGCATCTTGCCCCAGTTCGACCAGCCTGCGGCTCCAATCGCCCAAATCCACCACATACCCAACCGCCCGCCGTGCCGCCCGCGCCGCGACCAATTCCTGCAATAACCCCAAAATCGGCGCGACAGGCTCCACCAGCACCCGGATCGTGCCCCCGCAAGCCAACCCCGCCGAGAACGCGGTTTCAGCCGCCACGCCGTAGCTCAGCAGTCGCGGCACCCCGGCTGCAATCGCCTCCAAAGCCTCCAGCACCACCGCACCCTCGACACAGCCCCCCGAGACCGAGCCCGCCATCTCGCCCAACTCTGACACCGCCATCTGACTGCCCGCCCGGCGTGGGGCCGAGCCCCAGGTGTCCACCACCGTCGCGATGGCGGCAGCTTTGCCTGCACGCGCCCAAGCAAGCGCAGCTTCGGGGATCAGATCATGGCTCATGCAGAGGCTCCTTTTGCCCCAACTTGCCGCAAACCCCTCAACACCACCACCGCCAAAACGCAAAAGGCCCCGAGGTTTCCCCCGGGGCCTTCCAAATCATTGCAAAGCCTATTTGCCGACCTTCAACAGCGGCGTGATGATCCGCACCGCCACGCGACGGTTGCGCTTTTCATCGCTCTGGGTGTCGATCCGCAGTTCCGTCTCGCCGTAACCTTGAATGACCATGTTTTCCGGCGGGATGTCGAAATACTCGCTCAAAGCCAGCGCCACCGATTCCGCACGACGATCCGACAAGGCAAGGTTCATCGCAGCCTTGCCCGTCGCATCGGTGTGGCCTTCGATCAGGAAAATCTCGCCGGGATTTGCATCCAGCATTTCCTGCATCAGGCTGCCCAGATCGGCGAGATCTTCGGCCTCTTCTGAAGTGATCGCCGAAGACCCCGAAGCGAAGTTGACGTTATCGACGTCAATCGTCGCGGCCAACCAACGCACCTGCGGGATCTCGCGGATCTGACGCAGGCTGAAGGTGCGGCCGATCTTCTCGATATCCTTCGCCGCCAGCGCCGCCTTCAGCGCATAGTCGTTGTCCGAGGTCGAGATCACCACCCGGTTTTCGCGCGGCTTCGGCAGATCACGGACGATCACCACCTGTTCCGGCTCAAGATCGTCGATCAGAACCAACTCGCGACCACGCTCGTCATACTGCGCGCGGCGCAGCACCCGGCCCGAGGCATCGCGGATTGTGACAATCTGGGTGCCATCGCTACGCTCTACAATCGAGCGGGTCGAGCCATCGCGGTAGGTTTCTGTCCGCACGTTCGAGCCCGGCTGACGCAGCACGGCATCATCGTCCTTATAGACCTGATAGGTGCCATCGGGCTTCAGCACGACAACCCGGTCGCCAGTGTTCGACACCACTTGCGAGCCTTCACGACCACGACGATCCTTGTTGTTGTCCTTGATGATCGCGCCGACCACCAAAGCGCCCAGCGCCACAAGACCGACTTTTTCCAGATCGGACAGGCCGCTCCTTTTCTTCTTGTCCTCGCCCAACATCGTCGGCGCTGCCGCGAATTCCTGTGTCGAGCTGCGCACAGACTCATCGGTCAGCATTTCGGTCACGGTCGCGACCGCATCTGCGGATGGGGCCTGATCGGCGGGCTTTTCACCCTCCACAGCCGGAGTGGTCGTTGCCAAAGCTGCAGCGGCACCCAAAGTTACCGGATCAACGCCTTCTGGCTGCGCCAACAGGTTGGTCAGGGTTTCGACCTCGGCTTCAGAGGCAACCGGTACGTCAACAGGGGGCGCATCGGGGTTCATCACCGGCGGCGCGGTTTTCAGGCCAGCCGAGGGATCAACCACGCTGCCGTCCGCCTCAACCACGATTTCCTTTTGCGCTTCAGCGAGGGATTTCTCCTGTGCTGCGGCTTGGGCAGCAGCTTCTTCTTCGGTCAGTGCCACACCTGTAGCGGGATCGACCACAAGGGTTTCGCCCGTTGCCGGATCAGTGACGGTGGCGGGAAGCACGACAGGTTGGTCGGTGCCCGTTGCATCCACCGCAGCAGGATCAGTGCCGTCAGCCGGAGCAGTTTCCGCAGTTGCATCCGCAGGGGCCGCTTCTTCGGTCGCCGGGTCAGCAGGCGCTGTTTCGGTCGTCGTATCCATTGGCACGGCATTAGGGTCATCCGCCGGGGCGGTTTCGTCAACCGGGGCCACTTCAGGCGTCACCTCGGCAGCAGCGGCGGCATCAGCCTCAGCTTGGGCTTTGGCGGCAGCGTCTGCATCGGCTTGGGCTTTGGCGGCAGCGTCTGCATCGGCTTGGGCATCTGCATCGACCTGCGCGGCTGCATCCGCATCGGCAGCGGCTTTCGCATCAGCTTCGGTTTGAGCAGCCACAGCGGCATCCGCAGCGGCTTTCGCAGCGGCATCAGCCTGTGCTGCGGCTTCTGCATCGGCCGCAGCTTTCGCGTCAGCTTCGGCGGCAGCGGCGTCAACAGCGGCTTTCGCGTCAGCATCAGTCTGAGCCGCAGCTTCCGCATCGGCCGCACCTTTGGCATCTGCATCAGCTTGCGCTTTCGCATCGGCTTCTACCTGAGCGGCGGCTTCACCTTGGGCCGCCGCAGCGGCATCCACCTCGGCCTGCGCAGCGGCGGCAGCCAGAGCGGCGGCATCGGCCTCAGCCTGCGCCGCGACGGCAGCTTCTGCCTCAGCAGCAGCATTCGCGTCGGCTTCAGCCTGCGCGGTGGCATCCGCTTGGGCCGCAGTAGCGGCGTCCGTCTCAGCCTGCGCAGCAGCAGCGGCTTGAGCGGCGGCATCGGCCTCGGCCTGCGCAACGGCAGCGGCTTCAGCTTCGGCCTGCGCCGCTGCTTGTGCCTTGGCCGCATCGTCGGCAATCCGCGCCGCGATTGCATTGGCCTGATCGACGAAGGCCGCCGGATCGCAAGCCGCATCCGTGGTGGGTTCGCACAATACCGTGCCATCCGCCGCCACCACAGCGCCGCTGTCGGTCAGCGTTTGCGCCATCAAGGGCCAAGGCTGCACGTTGAACATCGCCATCGACAGCGCTGTAGTGGTTCCAAGCATTCTTCTCATCGGTCGTCCTTTCAAAATCGCGTGGCGGCCTGGGATCAAAACTGAGTCCGAACCAGGTCGCCGATATGGAATCAAAGCACAGAATGGGCGGTGATATGCGATAACAACGGCTAAACCACAGGCCAAAATGGCGGGGTTTCAAGATGTTATCGGCTAGCAACCCTCCCAAACCGTCTTGTGGATTAACCGACGCGCCAGCCTCCTCAGCCCAGCGCCATCAGCCCAACTGATGATAACGCCGCCTGCAGGCAGTGGTTCCCCATAACTCGCCCGATAAATTCCAAAGAATCACCCTTGCCGCATCGCCTGCACGCGGACGCGATTTTGTTTATGCACGGCCTCGTAAGGTTCAAAATACCGCAGGGTGCCGTTGGTTAACCAAGGGGCTACGATCTCCGCCATCGGGCGCGGGTCATCGTTTTGCAAATGCCGGATATAATCCGCTGTCGCCGCCAACAGTCCCGGACGATAACCGCCCGCTGCGATCACCTCGGCAGCGCCATGATTGGGCAGCACCCACTCCGCGCCCAGCGCTTCCAGCCGCGCCAGATCGGCGAGATGGATGGCGAAATCCTCTGGGGCTCCGACGTAAGTGACACAATCCTCGACCGTATCGCCCGCCAGCAAAATCGCGCGTTCGGGCAGCCACAACACTGTGGCATCATCCGAGTGGATATTCGCCTCGATCAACTCCACCCGCTCTCCACCCAGATCAAGCGTCAGGCGCCCCGCAAACACCAGATCCGGCAGGATCAGCGGATTGATCGCGGGCAGGCCGTGATCAGTGCCCGCCTCAATCGCCGCCTGCCGCTCGGTCAGATGCGCCAAGGTGCGGGCATTGGCGATCACCTGACATCCGGCGAAGGCTTCGGTCCCCGCGACATGATCCAGATGCCAGTGCGATAGCACCACCCGGATATCCGTCACCCCGCGCTCCGCCAAGGCTTGCCTGATGAACCGGCCATGCGGCACCGAGACATGGCTGTCATAGACAATCGCCTGCGCCCCCACGATCAGCGCATAAGACGCGATGCCCAAAGACAACGCCCCATCATCCACCCAGTTGGGCGTGGCCGCAAAGCGATGCCCCGCCACCCGACCATCGTAAAACGCCAATATCCCCGGATGAGGCTCGAATATCCGCAGGTGTGACAGCATCGAAATCCCCCAAAACTTGCACCATGCTTGCCGCCGCCACGTCCAAGCGTCAAGTTGCCCCTTTTCTTTGGTCATCCTCTCTGCCCAAATATCCGCGCCGGAGGCTGCCAGCCTTCGCCCCATGCCCCAAAGGATCAGAATGCGTGCCACCGCCCTGCTTGGAGTGAAAAACGAAGGCGCGTTCCTGATCGAATGGCTCGCCCATCACCGCGCCTGCGGCTTTACCGATTTCCTCGTCTATTCCAACGATTGCAGCGATGGCACCGATGTCATGCTGGATCGTCTGGCGGCGATGGGCTGGCTGACCCACATCCGCAATGACGGCCCCCACGCCGAAGGCCCGCAATGGGCGATGTTGAAGGCGGCCCACAAACACCCTCTGGTTGCAGAAGCCGATTGGCTGCTGTTTTGCGACATCGACGAATTTGTGAATATTCATGTCGGCGATCGCAGCCTGTCGGCACTGCTCAATGCCCTGCCCGAAGCCACCGCGATCCCTTTGACATGGCGGATGTTCGGCAATGCGGGGGTGATCGAGATCACCGATCAGCCCATCACCGAAACCTTCACCCACGCCGCCCCCGCCAGCTTTGCATGGCCATGGCGGGCGCAACTGTTCAAGACGCTGTTTCGCAATGACGGCAGTTACCGCAAACTCGGCGTGCATCGTCCGCGCAGCCCCGATCCTGCACGCGCTGGCCAAGCCCGCTGGTTTGATGGCTCTGGCCGCTCGCTGCCCGCAGACTTTCCGCAGGCGCGGATCTTTTCGGACTACACGCGCGATAACTACCGACTGGTGCAGTTGAACCATTATGCACTGGGGTCGATGCAGAACTATCTGGTCAAGGCCGACCGCGGCCGCGCCAACCGCGATGGCTCGGGGTTCGATATGAGCTATTGGATCGAGCGCAACTTCAGCGAGGTCGAAGACCGCTCGATCCTGAACCTGACCTCAGCGCCCCTGCGGGCAGAGCTTTTGGCCGACTCCATCCTCGGCCCTTTGCACCACCAAGCCGTGGCATGGCGGCGGGCCCGTTTTGAGACTCTGATGCAGCAAGAGCCTTGGCGCGCTTTGTTTGGCCGCTTGCTGATGACACCGCCTTCGCAGGTTTTACAACCCGAACGTGCACGCCATGTGCTGCAGCACGCACAGGTGGCCGCGAAGCACGGCAGCTTGAAACAGTCTTAACTCAGTGTTCACAAAGCCCATGCTAGTTTGACCCTATCTTCACTTGCTGTAACGCGCCCAAGGGCAGATTATGGCCTAACCCCATAGTGCCCCCTTTAAAGCGTTCGACTGGATGTAAAATGACCGAGATTGCCGAGTTGCCACAGCCCACCGCCACTCTGCCCGACCGTGACGCGTGGGAGCAGCGCATGGAAAAGGCGACCGAGGAGTCGGGCTATTTCCACAGTGTGGGCGATGCGCATTGGGCCTATTTCGCCGATGAAGGCACCACGCTATTGGTCAGCTTTGAGACGATTGACGCCGTGCTCG
This sequence comes from Cypionkella sp., assembly GCA_046590425.1. Classification (GTDB taxonomy): domain Bacteria; phylum Pseudomonadota; class Alphaproteobacteria; order Rhodobacterales; family Rhodobacteraceae; genus Cypionkella. The sequence goes on from JBKJTI010000103.1 coordinate 7,753, forward strand.
CCCGCCCCAATCAGATGCCCTTGGCCGATGCTTTGGCCCGCGCGCATGGCTGGTCGGTGCTGACGATCATCGCCGACGGCGACACTTGGTTTCGCGACCCTGCGGTCTATGGCTTCTTTGACCGTCAGGTCGATGACGCTTTTTTTGAAGATTTCGATCAGGTCCTGTTCTACGGCGCGGGCATGGCAGGCTATGCCGCCTGCGCCTTTGCGGTGACGGCACCCGGCGCGCAAGTGCTGGCGCTGAACCCGCGCGCCACGCTAGAACCTGCGCAATCACGTTGGGATCACCGCGATTTTGCCGCCCGCAGGCTCGATTTCACCTCACGCTACGGCTATGCGCCCGACATGCTGGAAGGTGCCGGACAAGCGGTGGTGATCCACGATCCCACCATCGCCGCCGAGGCGATGCACGCCAGCCTGTTTCGCGCGTCCTATATCACCCGGTTGTCGGCGCGGCACATGGGCGACACGCTGGAACCTGCGCTGATCGGCAGCGGTATTCTACCCGCTCTGGTTGATCAGGCGATGGCAGGCACACTGACCGTGCAAAGCTTTGCAGTGCTGTGGCGGGCGCGGCGGCATTACTCGCCCTATCTGCGCGCCATCCTCGCCAAAGCCGAAAGCGTTGGGCGCACCAAACTGGCAATCATGATTTGCCGCTCGGTCACGCACCGCTTGCGGGCGCCAAGCTTCGCACGGCGTTTGGCGAAATTGACGGAACGGATGTCAGGGGCTGAGGCGTAACCAAAACGGCACTGCGCAAGTAAACGGCACGGCATGGCGGCGGAGTTACAGGCACAGGTCTGCGGCAGCCCGAAAAAGTATCGCCCCTAATATTCCTCAGTCATCGCCTCAAGATCGGCGGCGCGCTGTTCGGTCAGGCGCGCACGGCAGCCATAAATCACCATCGGCTCGGCTGATCCGCCATGCACCGTGTAGCCTTCCGCCGCACAAGTGGCATCGCGGAAGGTGACCCAAGCCCGCTGCCCGTCGCGCAAATAATCCGCAGCCCCACGCTGTGAGGTCTCAAGATCTGCGTCAATGCCCTGCATTAAATCCCGCGCCACACCATATGCAGCGTTCAAATCCGCATCGGCGGCCAGCCAGTCTTGCTCGGCGCAATAGGTCAGTTCCATCTGCACCTCAGCCGTGGCGCAATCAACATCCTGCGCCGCCGCAGGCAAGGCCGTTAATGCCGCCACATATCCCAACCAGGCCAACCGCATCGACTTCCCCCGTTCGCGGGCTTGGCCTTAACCGCCCGTCATCTTGGCCTTAACCGCCCGTCATATTGCTCTGCAAACGTTTGGCGTTCGCACGGGTTGTCGCCCGCACCGGCTGCATAGCCGCCATCGCCACCTCGGAAATGTTACCGCCCGCCATGCCGCTGCGCAACGCGGCATGTGCCGAATCCATTCCCGCAGACAGCTTTTCCGCCAGCATCTGATCAGTCTCGGCTTTCGACATCGGCCACAGTCCCGCCATGCCGGCCAGCCGCAGCCCAATCACCATTTGCGATTCCGCCATGATGTGGCTCGCCTCCAGCGCCGGGGCGATAAAATCCATCGGAGTCATCAGCTTCATCGTGTTCTCCTGAACAGTTTGTTGCAAGCATGTAGCCCTATGCTGCGCCGCAGCAAGGGCTTTTGCGCTGCATCTCCCTGCGCAGGCGGCATAGCCGCGCAAGAACACCGCCAGATGTCGCAACCCGGCACCACTCCCCCTCTAGAGAATCACCGGGGCCTGCGCTATCTGGACGCTATGACACAAAGCCTCACGCTTCGCCGCCCCGATGACTGGCACCTGCACCTGCGCGATGGCGCGATGCTGCAAGGCGTGCTGCCCGAAACCGCGCGGCATTTCGCCCGCGCGCTGATCATGCCCAATCTGGTGCCCCCGGTCGTGACGGCTGCGCAGGCTTTGGCCTACCATGCGCGGATCATGGCAGCACTTCCGGCAGGATCGGGCTTTCAGCCGCTGATGACGCTCTATCTGACTGAAACCACCGAGGCCGCCGATGTGGCCGCGGCCGCGGCCTCTGGTCTGGTGAAAGCGGTGAAGCTCTATCCCGCAGGCGCCACCACCAATTCCCATTCCGGCGTGGCGGATTTTTCCAAAGTCCAAGGTGTGTTGGAGAAAATGGCCGAGATCGGCCTGCCGCTCTGCCTGCACGGCGAAGTCACCGATCCATCCGTCGATATTTTCGACCGCGAGGCGGTTTTCATCGACACCATCCTTGATCCCCTGCGCCGCCGCATCCCCGGCCTGCGAGTGGTGATGGAGCATATCACCACCGAAGAAGGCGTCGCTTACGCCCGCGCAGGCGGCGATGATCTGGCCGCCACTATCACCACGCACCACCTGATCATCAACCGTAACCACATCCTCGCAGGCGGCATCAAGCCACATTACTACTGCCTGCCGGTCGCCAAACGCGAAAAACACCGCCTCGCTTTGCGTGCAGCCGCCACCTCGGGTGAAGCCCGCTTCCTGTTGGGCACCGATTCCGCCCCCCATGTCGACGCCCTGAAAGAACACGCCTGCGGCTGTGCCGGTTGCTTCACCGCCACCAACACCATGCCACTGCTGGCACATGTGTTCGAAGAAGAAGCTGCCCTGCACCACCTGGAGGCCTTTACCTCGCTCAACGGTCCCGCCTTCTACCACCTGCCCGTCAATGAGACGAAACTCACCCTCGTCAAACACGAACAGCCGCAAAGCTTCCCCGAGAAAATCCTCACCGAAGCCGGCCCCGTCACCGTTTTCAACCCCGGCTTCCCCGTGCATTGGCACGTTGAGGCCTGAAGTCTGCCCAATTTCACATTGGCCCCAAAATTCCCTGCGAAGCGTCCGGCATCTGCGTCAGAAGCCTCCGGCGGGAGTATTTAGGCCAAGATGAAAGCCCAAAAAGGAACCTCCATGATCCCGACCAGCTTTCCCCTGCGTGAAGAAATCGCCCGCCTCACCGCCCGCGCCCTGCTGGAAATCAAGGCCGTGCATTTCAACGCCGAAACCCCGTTCACCTTGGCGAGCGGCCTGCCCAGCCCGACCTATATCGATTGCCGCAAGCTGATCTCTTACCCCCGCATCCGCGCCACTTTGATGGATTTCCTGACCGTCACCGTGATGCGCGATGCAGGCTTTGAGGCCTTCGACAACATCGCAGGCGGTGAAACCGCAGGCATTCCCTTCGGCGCTTGGGTCGCCGAGCGTCTGGCCCTACCGATGACCTATGTCCGCAAGAAACCAAAAGGCTACGGCCGCAACGCTCGCATCGAAGGCGTGATGACCGAAGGCCAGCGCGTGCTGCTGGTGGAAGACCTGACCACCGACGGCGGTTCCAAACTGTCCTTCGTCGATGCCATCCGCGAAACCGGCGCCACCTGCGCCCATACAGCGGTGATTTTCTATTACGGCATTTTCCCCGAAACCACGAAACGCCTCGCTGATCACGGTGTCGCCCTGCATCACCTCTGCACCTGGTGGGACGTGTTGGCCGAAGCCCGCGCGCAAGGCAGTTTCGATGCCAAGACCTTGGCGGAAGTCGAGGTGTTCTTAAACGATCCCCGCGCATGGCAAGCCGCCCGCGCCACAAATTAATCCACAACAATCTTTACATTCGATGGCACTTCGACCTGTGGGCGGTTTGTGAACAACTCCGCCGATTCTGCGGTATTTTGGTGGATTAAGGATCAATACCTCACAAGATATGGTAGCATAACTTGGGATAGGCGACTCAATCGCGACTTATCCACCAAGATATGCCTGCCTATCGCGGCGGGCCAATTTGGGGCAATAACGCCCTCTGCCCGGTATGCCTGGGTTAGATTACGAGGCAGACTATGAACGAACTCGCCACCCTGCGCCCGATGCCGCCCGCGCTTTCCGCCGCATTGGAAACCGAGGCGCTGCCGCATAACATCGAAGCCGAGCAGCAGCTTCTGGGCGCGATCCTGACCAACAATGATGTCTATGACCGCATTGCCTCCCTTGTGAAGCCCGAGCACTTCTTTGACCCGGTCCACCAACGCATCTTTGAACGCAGCGCCGCCCGCATCCAGAAAAACGCGCTGGTGTCCCCCGTCACGCTGAAAATTTACTTCGAGGAGGATGAGGGCCTGAAAGAACTTGGTGGGGCGTCCTACCTTGTCCGCCTCGCGGGCGCTGCGATTTCCTCCTACGCCGCGCGCGATTATGCGCAGATGATCTACGATCTCGCCGTGCGCCGCGAACTGATGTCCTTGGGCCGCGATCTGACCGCCAAAGCCGCCAAGGTCGAGATTGATTCTGAACCCAAAGACCAGATCATTGAAGCCGAACAGCGCCTCTACAAACTCGGCGAACAGGGTGTGGCGGAACGAGGTTTTCAGTCCTTCCTGAAAGCCGTGACCGAGGCAGTCAATGTCGCCAATGCCGCCTATCAGCGCGGCGGCGGTCTGGCGGGTATCTCCACCGGCCTGATTGATCTGGATAAAAAACTCGGCGGGTTGCACGCCTCCGACCTGCTGATCCTCGCCGGTCGCCCGTCGATGGGCAAAACCTCGCTCGCCACCAACATCGCCTTCAACATCGCCAAGGCCTACAAACGCGGCCGCACCCATGACGGCCACGAAGGTGCAGTCGAAGGCGGGGTCGTCGGCTTCTTCAGCCTTGAGATGAGCTCGGAACAACTCGCCGCCCGGATCTTGTCCGAGGCTTCCGAAGTTCCCTCCGAACAAATCCGCCGTGGCGATATGCAGGAATTTGAGTTCCGCAAATTCGTCGAAGCCGCGAAATCGCTGGAATCCTGCCCGCTTTACATCGACGACACCCCCGCTTTGCCAATCAGCCAAGTCGCCGCGCGCGCCCGCCGGCTGAAACGCACCCATGGCCTTGACGTGCTGATCATCGACTATTTGCAGCTGTTGAAAGGCACCGGCAAAGGCGACAACCGTGTGCAGGAAGTTTCGGAAATCACCCAAGGCCTGAAGGCGATCGCCAAAGAGCTGAACATTCCGGTGATCGCGCTGTCGCAGCTTTCCCGTCAGGTTGAATCCCGCGAAGACAAGCGCCCACAACTGTCCGATCTACGCGAATCCGGCTCGATTGAGCAGGACGCCGATGTGGTGATGTTCGTCTATCGCGATGAATATTATAAAGAACGCGAAAAGCCCGGTGATCACGAGCTGGAAAAGATCGCGCAATGGCAAGTTGTGATGGAGCAAGTACGCGGCAAAGCCGAAGTCATCATCGGCAAACAGCGCCACGGCCCGATTGGCTCGGTGGAACTGTCGTTCGAAGGCCGCTTCACCCGCTTTGGCAACCTCGCGAAACAGTGGCAAGGCTCCGGCCCCGGCGACGATGTAGGGTTCTAGGGCAGCCACGCCCCAACACACGACGAACAAAGCCAGGCCGTCAACCCATCGCGCGGCCTGCCAAAGTGCCAAGCCCCTTACCATTCACATTGGCGTAAATATCCCCGCCGGAGGCGCACACCAGTCCCAAGTGTCCCGCTAAACACCCCATCCCCCGGCAGCGCGGTTGAGCGCCCCCTCGATGGGGGCCGAGACCGCCCCCGTTCCCAAATCATCCCACCCGGATCGGATCGCGCAACAGCCGCAGCCCGTTCAGCACCACCAACAACGTGCCGCCCTCATGGCCGATCACCGCCAAGGGCAGCGGCAGGTTGAAGAACAAGCCGCCCACCACCAACACCGCCATCGCGCCCAGCGCGAAGCCAAGGTTCTGCTTGATCACCCGCGCCGTGCGCCGCGCCAACCGGTGCGCCAGCGCCAGCCGCGCCATATCGTCGGACAACAACGCCACATCAGCGGCCTGCAATGCCACTTCGCTGCCCGCACCCCCCATCGCAATGCCCACATCCGACCGCGCCAAAGCACCTGCGTCATTCACCCCGTCGCCGACAAACGCCACCCGCCCCTGCTCTGCCAGATCATCGACCAGCCGCACCTTGTCGGCAGGCATCAACCCCGCGAACACCTCCTCCGGACCGATCCCGAGCTCCCCTGCAATCCGCAAAGCAACCTCGCGGCGATCCCCGGTCATCATGGCGATCTTTGTCACCCCCGCCGCCCGCAGGGCCGCCACCCCCGCCGCCGCCGTCGCACGCGGCGTATCTGCCACCGCCACCGCCCCCAACACAAGTGCGCCCCGGCCAAGATAGACAATTGTCTGCGCCCCGGCCTGCAAATCCGTCAAAGCCGGATGACCCAGATCCGCCCCCATCCGCGCCGCCATCCGCATATTTCCCGCCCAGAGCGGTCCCACCGCATCCGTGCCTGTGATGCCCTCGCTCGGCCAAGCCTGCACATTCCGCACGGCCACTGGCACCACCCCGCGCGCCTCAGCTGCCCGCAACACCGCCGCCGCAATGTGATGCTCTGACGCCGCCTCAATCCCCGCTAACATAGCCACGAACCCAGTCTTATCCCCCTCTAGCACCACCAATTCACTGACCTCAGCCCGCCCCGTGGTCAAAGTCCCGGTCTTGTCAAAGGCAAAAGCGCGCACCTCGGCCAGCATTTCCAGCGCCGCCCCGCCCTTGAACAGCACGCCACCCCGCGCCGCCGCAGCCAGTGCCGACAGAATCGCCGCCGGAACCGAGATCACCACCGCGCAGGGGCTTGCCGCCACCAGCACCGTGGCCGCCCGGTACATCGCATCCTGAAACGACCAGCCCAGCACCAGAAGCACCGCCAGCAGCAGCGCGGAGCCCACCAGCACCGCCACGGTATAGCGCGCACCAAACCATTCCGAAAATCGCTCCGACGGCGCCTTCATCGCTTGTGCCTCGGTGACCAAGGCGATCATCCGCGCCACCGTGCTTGACGCCAGATCCCGCGTCACCTGCATCACCAGCACGCCGTGCAGGTTGACCGTCGCCTCGTGCAACGCATCGCCCACCGTCTTGTTGACCGGCATCGCCTCGCCAGTGATGGTGCTTTCATCGACCGCACCCGCGCCCTCTTGCACTTGCCCATCGACAGGCACCCGCGCACCGGGACGCAGCACCAGCAGGTCACCCACCAACAGCGCCGCGGCTGCGACCTGCTCTTGGCTGCCATCCGCTCGCAACCGCAGCGCAGTATCGGGCCGCAGCGCCATCAAAGCCTCTACCGCGCGCCGTGCCCGCCCCATCGCACGTTGCTCCAACGCCCCCGACAGCGAGAACAGCGCCAGCAAGACAGCGCCTTCCACTGCCGCTCCCACCGAAGCCGCCGCCAGCGCTGCCACCACCATCAACAGATCAATGTCGAGACGACCTTCCCGGAACAGCTCGCGCAAAGCCACCAACCCCGCCGGAACACCTCCGGCCAGATAGGCCAACAGCACCGCGCCCTGCACCAACAGCTGCGGCAGGGGCAGCAGGAAAGCATCCACCAAGGCCACGCACAGCCCTACCCAAGTCAGCCCCGCCAATAGCAGATCATAGTCTTGGCGGTGCTGGTGGCTATGCCCTGACCTCTCATCGCGCGCATCCCTCGCCGCGTAATGACTTTCCGCTTCAACGCCGACGAGGACCGGCTCAACGTGCGGGCTGCCACCTCGACCCTGATCGTCCTCACCACGCGCCAAGGATGGCTTTGCCATCTGCTGTCTCCCGTTGCCAAAGCCCCACGAAGTCCAATGCCCCGGCGAACAGCGTTGCCCCTTGGCAAGCCCGATAGCAACCGTCAACATGTCGCAACACATCAGACAGCGAGGCTGCAATGGATCTGGGGCTTAAAGACAAAGTGGTGATCGTCACCGGCGGCGGGGCAGGCATTGGGGCTGCGATCTGCCAAACCCTCGCCGAAGAAAGTGCGGTCCCAGTGATCTTCGCCCGCCGCACCCCGCCCGAAGCCCTCCTGAATGAACTCAAGGCCCTCAGCCCCAAATCCGGCTGGCTGCAAGCCGACCTGTCGCGTGACGACGACTGCCGCCGCGCCGTCACCCAAGCGCAAAGCCAATGGGGTCAGATCTACGGCCTTGTAAACAATGCTGGTGCCAACGACAGCCTTGGCCTCGACACCCCACCCGAAGCTTTCCGCGCCTCACTCGACCAAAACCTGCTGCATTACTACACCCTCGCCCACTTGCTGCAAGCCGACCTCAAGGCCAGCGCAGGCGCCATCGTCAACATTGCCTCCAAAACCGCCGTCACCGGCCAAGGGGGCACCTCGGCCTATGTCGCCGCCAAAGCCGCCCAACTCGGCCTCACCCGCGAATGGGCGGCCGCCCTCGCCCCTTGGGGCGTGCGCGTCAACGCCGTCATCCCCGCCGAAGTCTTAACGCCAATGTACGCGGCGTGGCTGCAAAGCTTCCCCGATCCCGCCGCCCAAAAGGCCGCGATCACGGCCCGCATCCCCTTGGGCCAACGCATGACCGAAGCGCGTGAAATCGCCGCCGCCACCGTCTTCGCCCTCTCGCCGCGCTCCGCTCACACCACCGGGCAATGGCTGTTCGTTGACGGCGGCTACACCCATCTCGACCGCGCCATCGGCACCTGACCCAAAACAACCCTTCTCTTCCCTGCCAAGTTGCTCTTTTCAAAATACTCCCGCCGGAGGCTCCGCCGCTTCAACAAGCCTCACGCATCCAGCAAATTCCCGCGGCAGCAGCGGTCGAGCGGGGCCTCGATGGCCCCCGAGACCGCACCCCTATCACGCTCACCGAAGAATTCCCCCTTGACCCCGCGCGCGGCCCTGTCAAAACCAAGCCATGTCTACAGCAACCCTCTCCATCGACCTCGACGCCATCGCCGCCAACTGGCGCGCCTTGGATAAAGCCTCCGCTTCGGGGGTGCAGACTGCTGCGGTGGTCAAAGCCGACGCTTACGGCCTTGGCATCACAAGGGTCGCCCGCGCCCTTGCCCAAGCCGGCGCGCGCCGCTTCTTTGTGGCCGTCACCGAAGAAGGCGCGACCCTGCGCCAAGTCCTCGGCCCAGGCCCGCAAATCTGCATCCTGTCCGGCCATATGGGCGGTGACACCGACATGATCGGCGATCTCGATCTCACGCCGATGCTGAACTCCCTCGACCAGGTCACCCGCCATCTCGAATCCCTGCCCGGCCATGCCTTTGGCGTGCAACTCGACACCGGCATGAACCGCCTCGGCATGGAGGAACCCGAATGGGAGGCGATTGCCCCCTTCGTGTTAGAGGCTGGCCCCGAACTTCTGATGTCACATCTCGCCTGCGCCGATGATCCCGACCACGGCCTCAACGAGACCCAACTCGCCACCTTCCTTGCCATGACCAACGGCACCGGTGTGCCACGCTCTCTCGCGGCCACGGGTGGCATCCTCTTGGGCGCAAAATACCATTTCGACCTCACTCGTCCCGGCATCGGCCTCTACGGTGGCCGGCCCTATGAGGCCGCCCGCCCTGCTGTCACCCTATCCTTGCCGATCATCCAGACCCGCGATGTCGCCCCCGGCGAGGCCGTCGGCTATGCCTGCGCTTGGGTCGCCGAAGCGCCCTCGGTCGTCGCCACCGTCTCGGCGGGATATGCTGACGGTCTGCCCCGCACCCTGTCGAACAATGCCGTGCTTTGGGATGGCGACACGCCTTGCCCGCTGATTGGCCGGGTTTCGATGGATCTGATCACCGTCGACATCAGCCATCTGGCCGAAGTCCCGCGCTCGCTCGACATCATCGGCCCCAACCAAACCGTTGATGAACTGGCCGATATCGCGGGCACCATTGGCTATGAAATCCTGACCAGCCTGAGTGCGCGCTATATCCGGCGCTATTACGAGGGCACCGCGTGAGCGTTACAGCCCTGCCCGCATCCGCCCTTGCAAACCTGGGCCGCGCCACTTTCAACGCCCTTGCTGCGGTGGGGCGCATCGCGATCTATGCCGCCGTAACGCTGTCGCATATCGTCCGCCCCCCCTTCTACCGCCGCGAGTTCTTCACCGCTTTGATGCAGGTAGGCTGGCTTTCCCTCCCCGTCGTCGGCCTCACCGCAATCTTCACCGGCGGCGCGCTCGCCTTGCAAATCTACGCCGGCGGTCAACGCTTTTCCGCCGAGGCCGTGGTGCCGCAGATCGTCGCCATCGGCATGGTGCGCGAGCTTGGCCCGGTTCTGGTCGGCCTGATGATCGCTGCCCGCGTCACCTCCTCCATCGCCGCCGAAATCGCCACGATGAAAGTCACCGAGCAGATCGACGCCCTCACCACCCTCTCCACCAACCCGATGAAATACCTCACCGTTCCGCGCGTGCTGGCAGGCTTTCTGACCGTGCCGCTGCTGGTCGGCGTAGGCGATATCATCGGCATCATGGGCGGCTTTCTGGTCTCAACCGAGCAGTTGGGCTTCAACCGCGCCAGCTATATCAAAAACACGCTGGATTTCCTGCAAACCCCCGATGTGGTCTCCTCGCTGATTAAAGGTGCTGTGTTCGGCTTCATCGCCACCCTGATCGGCTGCTACTACGGCATGAACTCTGGCCGCGGCGCGCAGGGCGTCGGTGGGGCCACCAAAAACGCCGTCGCCACCGCCTCGATCCTGATCCTCGCTGCCAACTTCGTGTTGACCTCGGTGATGTTCGGGTCATGATAGAGCTTTCCCGCGTCGCCAAATCCTTCGGCAAAAACCACGTTCTGCGCGGCGTCAATCTGACCATCCCGCGCGGGCAGAGCATGGTGGTGATCGGCGGTTCCGGAACCGGAAAATCGGTGCTGCTGAAATCCATCCTCGGCCTGGTCACGCCCGACTCGGGCCGCATCACGCTCGACGGCGCGGATGTGCGCGAGGCCAATCGCGATGCCTTCCTCGCTCGCTTTGGCATGTTGTTCCAAGGCGGGGCGCTGTTTGACAGCCTCAAAGTCTGGGAAAACGTCGCCTTCCGCCTGATGCGGGGTGCCACGAAACTGCCAAAAGACCAAGCCCGCGCCATCGCCATCGAAAAACTCCGCCGCGTCGGGCTAAAGCCAGAAACCGCCGACATGTTCCCCGGTGAACTCTCGGGGGGCATGCAAAAGCGCGTCGGCCTCGCCCGCGCCATCGCCGCTGAACCCGAGATCATCTTCTTTGACGAACCCACCACCGGGCTGGACCCGATCATGTCCGGCGTGATCAACGCGCTGATCCGTGAGATTGTCACCGAAATGGGCGCCACAGCGATGACGATCACCCATGATATGTCTTCGGTCCGCGCCATCGCCGACCGGGTGGCGATGCTGCATGATGGCTTGATCCGCTGGACAGGGCCGGTGGCCGACATGGACCAAGCCGACGATCCCTATCTGCAACAGTTCATCCATGGCCGCGCTGAAGGCCCGATCGAATCTGTAAGATGAGCAGGTTTAGGCAATGAACGAACCGCTGACCCTCGCCGCCGAGTTGATCGCAGTGGTTGAGCGTCCGCTGCCCGCTCTCACCATGGCCCTGCTGCCCGCTACCATCGCCATCGCAGGAATTGCCAGCCTGAACACCCGCTCGGACGATCGGATTCTGGCTTGGGTGCAGGTGATCACCAGCATCGCTTTGACGCTGTGGATGCTGGCCCCGTGGCACCCCACCGACCCGGACCTTGTTGGCATGAACCGCTCGATGACCCTGTTCACCTTTGGTTATGTGCTGCAAGACTGGCTGCGTGAAGCGTGGCGCTCGGGTCTGCATCCCCGCTGGGCCCATCTGTTGGTGATTCTCGCCGCAGTGCTGGTGATCGCGGCGTTGGCCTATACCGCGCGCGCGGCCTGACGGCTTCGGATTTCCCGCAGCGGTTGTGCGACTGTTTCCGATCCAGACACAACCATGGTTATCCGCCAAGCTTTGATCGCTAACACCCTGCGATTTAAGCAAAATGTTTGCAAAAATCGCGATAATTCTGAAAGGTATTGCCCAGATGCGCGCGGGCCAAGCCCGACCGCTGTGCGGGTGTGGGGGTAAGCATGTCAGTGAATTGGCGCGAGACGGCGCAGGCGGCGCGCATCGTGGTGCAAACCGGGGCGCAGGGGCTGATCGTGGCGCTGGCTCTTGTCCTGATTGCCGCCAGCCTCGCCGCCGCCTTTGGTCTGCTGACTTGGCCGCAAATTGCTTTGTTCTTCGGCGGCACGGCTCTGCCCAACGCCGGCATGTGGCTGCAACTCGGCCTGACCCTGCTGCTGGTCCTGATGACCTTCTATTTGCCCGCCAACACCCGCATGGCGCGGTTAGAGCGCAGCCACCGTAGCTTTGCCATCGGGATGGATGATGTGGCGCAAGCCTACCGCCAAGCCCATGCCGCCGACCGCGCCGGGGTGTTCGCCTTGTCATCCGAGTTCGAATCGATGCGCATCCGGATGGAGCATCTGCGCCAACACCCCGATTTCCAGCACCTCGAACCCGAACTCTTGCAACTCGCAGCCCAAATGAGCCTGGAGACCCGCGATCTGGCGCAAGTCTATTCCGACATCAAAGTCGCCCGCGCCAAAAGCTTTCTGCAACAGCGGCAAGAAGAAGTGCAGCACCTGACCGACCGTCTGGCGATTGCACGCCGCACCTGTGACGAGTTGCGCCGCTGGATGGGCGATGTGCAGGCCGAGGAAATGCAGGCGCAAAAGCAAATGAAACGGCTGGAGGCTGATCTGAAAGAAATCCTGCCGACCCTTGGCTATGATTTTGATCTTGAAGATCACCGCGATGCCAATGTGGTCGCCTTGCCGAAACCCGGAAAATAGCGCCCTTGCGTAGCACTGCTCACGGCGTAAAACTGGAGCAACCTTAGCCCCGAGCTCCGATGCCCCCAGCGCCAAACCCTGACCCCGAAAAGCCAAGCCGCGCAACCGGGCCCAAATCCATGGCCCTGCGCCGCGTCCGGCTGATCGCAGCGCACCACCGCGCAGCCGCCTCTGACCGCGCTTTGGCACTGATCCTCGCGGGCATCGCGGGCGCTGCCAATGCCGGCGGCTTTATCCTGCTCGGCAGCTATACCTCACACATGACCGGCTACCTCTCGGCCCTCGCCGATAACTTTGTGCTGCAAAACCTTGCCCTCGTCGGGCAAAGCCTGTTCGCGATCTGCCTGTTCATCTGTGGTGCCGCGACCTCTGCCATCGTGATCAACTGGGGCCGCGCCCATAAACCCTCCCGCCAGTATTCCCTGCCCATCGGCTTGCAAGGTGCGCTGCTTGCAGCCCTCGCGGCCTTGGGCGCAAGCCCACTGCCGGAAACCCTCGCCCACCCGATTGGCCTCGGTCTACTCTGCTTCATCATGGGCCTGCAAAACGCGACCATCACCAAAATCTCCTACGCCCGCATCCGCACCACCCATGCCACCGGCATGATCACCGATGTTGGCATCGAATTGGGCCGCGCCATCTATGGCCGCGCCTTCCACGCCCCGATCTCAGCCGACCGCGCCAAACTCAGCATCCTGTTGCAACTCTTGGGCACCTTCCTGCTCGGCGGCATCGTCGGAGCCTTCGGCTACGGCCTCATCGGCTTTGCTTTCTCCCTCCCCCTCGCCGCCATTCTGCTCACACTTGCCCTGCTGTGAAATACGCCAACCTCGCCCTGTTGATCCTGTTCCCCATCGCATGGTTCGCCCCCTTGCTGCGCGCGGCACTGCTTCCGATCTTCGGCATGGATGAAATCTCGGTGATCACCGGCCTGCAATCCTTGTGGGGCAGCGACCCCGCCTTCGCTCTGCTGATCACCTTCCTTGCCGTCTTCGCGCCCTTCGCAAAAACCCTTGGCCTCACGCTGATCCATTTTCACCTCATGTCGCCGAAAACCCTGCCCGCCCTGCACGTTCTGGGCAAGCTCGCGATGGCCGAGGTCTTCCTGATCGCGCTCTACCTCGTCATCGCCAAGGGCGCGGGCTATGTCACCATCGAGACCGCATGGGGTCTCTATCTGTTCACCGCCTGCATCCTCGCCTCGCTGTTCATCTCGCACAAAACGGAAACATCTTGAGGCCCTGCGCATTTCCGGGCATTGAACCCTTATGAGCAAAAACTCCCCCACCTTCACCTGCACCACCTGCGGCGCGTCCCATCGCAAATGGATCGGCAAATGCGAAGGCTGCGGCGGCTGGAACACGCTGATCGAGGAAGCCCCGCTATCGGCTGGCCCGAAAGCCCTGGGGGGCAAGGGCCGCGCCATTCACCTCACCGACCTCGCCACCGTCGGCGAAGCCCCGCCCCGCGCCTCGTCCGGCATAGACGAACTCGACCGTGTTCTGGGCGGTGGCTTAGTGCCCGCCTCCGCCATCCTCGTCGGCGGCGATCCCGGCATCGGCAAATCCACCCTGTTGCTGCAAGCCGCTGCCTCGTTCTCGCGCCACGGCGTCAAATGCCTGTATATCTCGGGCGAGGAAGCCACCGCCCAAGTGCAAATGCGCGCGCAACGCTTAGGGCTCACCGAATCCCCCGTGGCCTTGGGCGCAGAAACCAACCTGCGCGACATCCTCACCACGCTAGACACCGAACGCCCCGGTCTTGCCATCATCGACTCGATCCAAACCATGTGGCTTGATACCGTCGATAGCGCCCCCGGATCCGTATCCCAAGTCCGCGCTGCAGCCCATGAGCTCGTCACCTTCGCCAAACGCCGCGGCGTCGCCGTCATCCTGGTCGGCCATGTCACCAAAGACGGCCAAATTGCCGGGCCAAGGGTCGTCGAACACATGGTCGACACTGTCCTCTATTTCGAAGGCGAGCGCGGCCACCAGTTTCGCATCCTGCGCGCCGTCAAAAACCGCTTTGGCCCCGCTGATGAGATTGGCGTGTTCGAGATGACCGGCAACGGCTTGCAACAAGTCACCAACCCCTCGGCTTTGTTCCTGTCAGAGCGCGGCCAACCCTCCCCCGGTTCCGCCGTCTTCGCAGGCATCGAAGGCACCAGACCGGTCCTCACGGAAATCCAAGCCCTCGTCGCCCCCTCCCCCTTGGGCACCCCACGCCGCACCGTCGTTGGCCTCGACTCAGGCCGCCTCTCCACCATTCTCGCCGTCTTGGAGGCCCGTTGCGGCATCCCCTTCGCGGGCCTTGATGTGTTCCTCAACGTCGCGGGCGGCATGCGGGTGACCGAGCCCGCCGCCGACCTCGCCGTCGCCGCCGCCCTGATTTCGGCCCGCGAAGATGTCAGCATCCCGCCCGAAACCGTATTATTCGGAGAAATCAGCCTCTCCGGGGCGCTGCGCCCGGTCAGTCAGACCGAAAACAGGTTGAAAGAAGCCGCAAAACTTGGTTTCTCACAGGCAATCGCGCCCAAGGGTTCTAAACTCGGGCAAGTCGAGGGCATGAACGTGCGG
>JBKJTI010000245.1:0-20688 GCA_046590425.1 Cypionkella sp.
CAGATCGAAGAAACCACTTCGGACTATGACCGTGAAAAGTTGCAAGAGCGTGTGGCGAAACTGGCGGGCGGCGTTGCTGTCATCAAAGTTGGCGGCATGACCGAGATCGAAGTCAAAGAGCGCAAAGACCGCGTTGACGACGCTTTGAACGCGACCCGTGCGGCCGTGCAAGAAGGCATCGTGGTTGGCGGCGGCGTGGCTTTGATCCAAGCTGGCAAAGTGCTGGAAGGCATGGTTGGGGCGAACCCGGACCAGACCAACGGCATCAACATCGTCCGTAAGGCACTGGAGGCTCCGCTGCGTCAGATCGCACAGAACGCCGGTGTTGATGGCGCGGTTGTGGCTGGAAAGGTGCGCGAGTCGACCGACGTGACCTTCGGTTTCAACGCACAGACCGAAGAATATGGCGACATGTTCGCGTTTGGCGTGATCGACCCGGCGAAAGTCGTGCGGACCGCGCTGGAAGATGCAGCTTCGGTTGCATCGCTGCTGATCACCACCGAAGCCATGATTGCTGATCGTCCGGAGCCAAAAGGCGCTGGCGGCGGCATGGGCGGCGGAATGGGCGGCATGGGCGGCATGGACGGCATGATGTAATCCAGCACTCTGGATTAAAGATCGAGAAGGGCGTGGCGCAAGCCGCGCCCTTTTCTTTTGTCGTGGGTTATTGGGCCTACGGGCGTGATCTGATAGCGCGGCTTACGCCGCAAGACCTTTAAGCGCTTGCGCGCGGTGGGCGCTTCCCACAGGCGGCAGGGATGGAGCCAACGAATTGGGCGCTCGGGATGGGGGGCCAGGGGCGGGATGCCAAGCCACGCCGTTTTCTTTTGCCAAAACGCCGCCGTTGTGTCCAGACTTTGCCATTCCAACTCTGAAAGGTTTTGACATGGCCGATCCTGCAAAACAGGCAAAAACCAACGCCTATGTGGTGATAGGGATGAGCATCGTCCTGCTGTTCGGGGCTTTCAATGCGATCATGATCACGGCGGATGAATATGATCCCGAAACGCTGGTCTGGATGAATCTTGTGTTGGACGTTGCGATGACCGCGCTGCTGGTGGTCATATTAACGCAAGTCGCCAGATTGAACGAACCCGGCGGGTTGAAAACGGCGGCACTGGTGTTGGGGCCGCTCGGGATCATCGCCGGGCTGATCAAACTGGCCGCGCGGTTTTCCAGTGATCATGGCTGGTGGACCGGGCATTTCAGCTATGCGCTGAGTTAAGGGCGCAAAGGCTTCGCAAGGCGGTGCAGAATGTGGCCGGTATCCGCGTCATGGCCCGTGATGCCTGTGGGGGTAAAACCCATGCGCTGCCAGAAGGCCCGGCCACGCGGGTTGGCCTCTAGCACGGCGAGATAGAGCGTTGGCGAGCCGGCGCCGCGGGCGCGGGATTCGATTTCGGCCAGCAGGATTGGCCCGGCACCGAGGCTGCGCAGGCGGGGGGCGAGCAGCATCAGGCCGAGGTAGGCATCGTTTGGGACGGGAAAACCAAAGGAAAGTTCGGCGATACCGCCGAGGCGGCCATCATGAAACAGTCCAAGCCGGTGGCTTTGCGCCGGGTCGCAGTTCGGCGGGCAGTCGGTGAAAAACTCGGCGGCCTTTTGCGCGGGGTTGCACTGACCATCGGCGAGCAGCCAGTACTCCTGCGCCTCGGTTTGCAGCGTGATCAGGGCGGCGAGATCGTGGATCGGGTCTAACTCATGGATCAGCATGGCTTATTCTTAAAATTTCCAAACTGACCGGGCCGGAGGGTTTGCGCCATATCACCTCATCGCCGACTTTTGCGCCGATCAGGGCGCGGGCGAGCGGGGATTGTGGGGCGATGCGGTAGAGGCGGGCGTCGGCTTCGTCTTCTCCGGTGATTTCATAGGTGGTCTGTGTGCCTTGATCGTCTGTGACGGTGACGGCAAGGCCAAAGGCGACTTTGCTGAGCGGCAGGCGGGTGGAGTCGATCAGGATGGCAGTACGCAGGCGGGCCTCGATATAGCGGATATCTCGTTCTGCGGCGGCTTCGGGGAGCTTATCCAGCCGTTCGCTGCGGGATTTGAGCGCGATGAGGGTCGCTTGCAAAGCCCGCAGGCGGACTTGCAGCGCGCCTAAACCTCGGGGGGTGACGTAGTTCGGATGCGGCGACAATGGCAAATCGGGCAGCGGGTCTAGGTCGCCGTCACCTTCTTTGACAAAGGCGCGGCTCATCTTACGATGACTTCCAAGGGGTCGTAGAGGATGCCTGTGCCCCAGGCGGTAGCGATCAGGCTGTCGGGTTTGAAGCGGACGCGACCTGCCTCCAGATCGGCGCGAGAGAAGAAACGCCGCTGGGTGACGACGCCTTCCGGGTCGCGCCAACTGGCGTTGATTGCGCCGGAGGTGACGGTACAGCGGAAGAAGATATCGACTTGGTGGAAACCCGACACCGGATCGTGGAATTCATTGATCAACGCGGGCGCACCGACGGTCACCGAAAGCCCGGTTTCCTCATGCACTTCGCGCGCCAGATTTACCGGCAGCGAAGTGCCCGGCTCGACTCCCCCCCCTGGCGCGCACCACAGATCGGATCGCGCGCCGGGATAGGCGTTGACCAGAAGCAGCCGATCCTCATGCAAGATCAGCGCGCGGGTGGCGAGGCGGGTGGGACGTTTCGACATGGCGCTAGGCTGAAGCCCCCGTGCCGCAAGGTCAAGGGGCTATACCGTGATGGCATGGTTTTGCCCCTGCCGTTCCGACCACAGCAGATACATCGAGCCCGCAAGGATCAGCGCTATGCCCAACCAATAGGCACCTTGCGGCGCGAAGCCCAGCACCAGCCAACTGACCGCGATGTTGGAGAACAGCTTCAGATCATCAAACGGCTGCACAAACCCTGCATCGGCGCTCGCATAGGCGAGGGTCAGGAAATGCTGGGCGGCATACATGACAGCACCGCCAAGGATCAGCAGGGCAAGCACGCTCCCGGTTGGAATTTCAAACCCGGCGTGGAGCGAGAACAGCCCGTTGATCGGTGTCAGCAACAACAACAGCCACATCGTGATCGCGGTTTGCGGCTCGGTCGCGGTCAGCCGCTTGGTGATCAGCGACGCCCCACCCCAGCAGATCGCGGCGACGATGGGATACAGGGTGGCGAGGGTCAACGCCGCCTCCCACGGCCGCAGCAGGATCATCGCGCCGGAAAACCCGATCACCGCCGCAAGCCAGCGGTTCGCCCCCACCCTCTCGCGCAGAAACAATGCCGCGCCGATCATCACGAAGAATGGTGAGGTCATCACCAACGCCACCACATGCCAGGGTGCCATGCCTGCCGCAAACGCTTGGGTGAACGCCTGCACCCCCAGCACCGACAAAACGATCCGCAAGCCGTGCAGCCAAGGGTGACAGGTTTTCATACTCGCCATCCCCTGCCGCCAGATGAACGGCAGCGAGAACAGCGTCGCGATGGCATATTGCCAGAACGCATCCGATTGCGGCTTGAAGCCCATCTTGTAGGTGACGGTCCAGGTGATCGCATTCGCCGCCGCAAAAGCCACACCTGCCAGCACCATGAACGCAGCGCCCCTAAGCGGCGCGATATTCGACTGATTCATGTCTGTCCTCCTTCAAGACCAACATCAATCAGGGGGACATGCCGCGCCAAAACCCCCCGCAAAACGGGCAGGCTGCGCGCATTCTCTTGCATCCGGACTATACCGTCGGCCCCGGAGTTTCACCGGATCTGCTGACCCCAAGGCCAAAGCCCCGAAAGACCAAAGCCAAAGGCGCTCGCGGGCTATACCGCCGGTGGGGAGTTGCACCCCGCCCTGAGAATGTCCGGAACGCCCCGGACACCCGATTTCTACCAGCCCAAAGCGCCGACACAAGCCGCAAACCCCGCTTGCCCTGCACATAAGATGCGCTTTAATGCGGCCATGGGAAAAACGATGATTTTTATCTTGTTAGCGGCGTTTGCAAAGAATGACCCTGCTCACGCAGATTGTGTGGTTCTGCTGCATGGCCTCGCGCGCACCGAAACTTCGCTGGTGGCGATGCAGGCCGCGTTAGAGGCCAAGGGCCATGTTGTGATCAACGAAAGCTACCCCTCCACCGAAGCCCCAGTCGCCGAACTTGCCGCAGGCGTTGGTGCCCGTGTCGCGCAATGCCCCAAAGGCGCGCGGGTCGATTTCGTCACCCATTCGATGGGCGGCATCCTCGTGCGCTCTTGGCTGACCAGCCACAAGCCCGATCAAATGGGCCGCGTGGTGATGCTTGGCCCACCCAATCACGGCTCGGAACTGGTCGATACCTTTGGTGAGATCGGCGCGTTTGAATGGATGAACGGCCCCGCAGGTCTGCAGCTTGGCACTGACCCCGCCGCAGTGCCGCAGGAACTGCCGAAGCCGGATTATCAGGTCGGCATCATCGCGGGAACGCAATCCTTGAACCCGATCACTTCGGTGGTGATACCCGGCCCCGATGATGGCAAGGTTTCGGTCGCCAGCACGCAGTTGGCCGGGATGACGGATCAGATCGCACTGCCCGTCACCCATACCTTCATGATGCTGAACCCGGTTGTGATCGCCGAAACCCTGATCTTTCTGGACACCGGGCGCTTTGATCATACCCTCAGCTATGTCGATGCTTTGCGCATCGCTTTCAACAAGGAATAACCGATGGCAGGCTTAGGCTATCCCGGGCTTGCGAAAGCAGTCTCGCGCTACTGCGGCCGACCCAGCACCTTCCTGCTGGCCTGCGGGGTGATCATCGTCTGGATCGTCACCGGGCCTTTGTTTGGATTTTCCGACACCTGGCAGTTGGTGATCAACACCGGCACCACCATCATCACCTTTCTGATGGTGTTCCTGATCCAGAACACTCAGAACCGCGACACTCAAGCCATCCAGTTGAAACTGGACGAATTAATCCGCGCCACCAATGGCGCGCATAACGCCTTGCTCGATCTCGAGGAGTTGGACGAAAAGGCGCTGGAAGCTTTCCGCGACCGCTATGAGGCCTTGGCCCGCGATGCGCGCAATCTGCAAAAGAACGGCGGCATTGATACAGACTCGCCCGAGGCCTAGGGGCGGGAAATCCGCACCGACCTTGCAGAACTGAATCCTTTCCTGAAAGGCGCTTTTCGGCTAAGCTGTGGGTAATTTCAGAAATGGGTTGTGCTGATGTTTGATCGACTCGGGCATTTTTTGCGGCTTTGCCTGTTTGGCATCCTGGCGCTGGCGCTGCTGCCAGCGGCTGCGGAAGCTGCGGGCCGCAAACTGGCGCTGGTGGTCGGCAATCAGGCCTATACGCAGCTTCCGGGGCTGAACACCCCGGTGGAAGATGCGCAAGGCGCCTCAAACGCCCTGCGCAATCTGGGGTTTGAAGTGACTTTGCTCACCGATGTGGGCCCTGCGGTGTTTCAGGCGGTGCTGGGCACTTTTGCGGCCCAAGTGGATGAGGCTGATACGGTTTTGTTCTTCTACGCGGGCCATGCATTTCAGAAAGACGGCGTCAACCATCTGGTCCCGGTCAATGCGCGGCTGGCGGATACAAAAGCTTTGGATACCGAAACCTGGCGGCTGGATGACATTGCCAGGGCTTTGAAAGGCAAGACAAATCAGCTTTTGCTGTTCGTCGATGCTTGCCGCGACAACTCACTGCCCGAAGCCGTGCGTGGTGCCGCCGAAGCGGGCGGTCTGGCGCAGTTTGACGGTGGTGCTGGCACCTTTGTGGCCTTTGCCACAGCGCCGGGGCAGATCGCTTGGGACACGACCGAAGGTTCGGTAAACAGCCCGTTTTCCGCCGCTTTGCTTACCCATATCGCCAAGCCGGGGCAGAATATTTCCGATCTGATGATCGCAGTGCGCAATGATGTGGAAACCGCCACCGGCGGCAAGCAAACCCCGTGGGAGCAGTCTTCGCTGCGTGAGCAGTTCTACTTCGTGCCCCCGGTGGAGGTTGCACCTGTCGTCGAAGAAATGCTGCCCGAGTTTGACGTGGTGGCGGATCAAAGCACAGCACTTGCGCCTCCGGGTGGCATTGCGGTGATCGGCCAAGGTGTGGGCGACGATCAACTGGCCTCGTTGGACAGCGACACCCGCAGCCTGAATGCGCCTTTGCCCGAGAATTTGGCTTTGGGCGTGCAGACCGAGTTGGACCGCATTGGTTGCTACGGCATGCGGGTGGACGGCGATTGGGGCAACGGCTCGCGCCGCGCCATGACAGCCTATTACGAGGCCAAAAAGCTGCCAGCGGGCGCGTTGGAGCCAACCGAAGCGGTCTATCGCGCGTTGTTGGCCGAACCTGAGAAAACCTGCGAAAAGGCGGCTGTGGCGGTGAAATCGGCGACCAAGACCACGTCGAAGACCACCACCAAGAAATCGACCACCAAGAAGGCTGCCGCGACCACTACCAAGAAAAAACCCGCTGTTGCAGCGCCTGCTCCGGTCAAGAAAAAGCCGACTTGCAAGTTCATGGTGATCGCGGTGGTGTGTTCCTGAGCCATACTCAAAGCTTAACAAAGTGTGACTGACACCCTGTTAAGCCCTTGATTTCTCTTGGGTGGCGGCTGTGTCCACGCGTGAACACTAGCGTTTTCGGATCACCCGATTGACATGCCCCATCTTCCGCCCCGGCCTTGCCTCTGCCTTGCCATAAAGATGCATCGCGCAGTCATTTTCGCGCAGCAAATCCGGCAACCGATCCATATCGTCGCCGATCAGGTTCTCCATCACCACATCCGAATGCCGCGCTCCATCGCCCAAGGGCAGCCCCGCCACAGCCCGGATATGCTGCTCAAACTGATCGACCGCACAACCATTCTGCGTCCAATGCCCCGAGTTGTGGACGCGCGGGGCGATCTCATTCACGATCAACCCCTGCGGGGTGACGAACAGTTCGACGCCCATCACCCCCACATACTCCAGCGCGTTCAAAATCCGCGCCGCCAGCAGGATCGCATCCGACCGCATCGAAGGCGACAGCTTGGCGGGCAGGGTGGTGGTGTGCAGGATACCGTCTTTATGGACGTTCTCGCCCGGATCATAGCAGGCCACCGACCCATCCAAGCCCCGCGCCGCGATCACCGAAACTTCGTGGCTGAAGTCGATGAAGCCCTCCAGCACCGAAGGCGCGCCATTCATGCTGGCATGCGCCTCCGCGGCATCCCCAGCCGTCTTGATCCGCGCCTGCCCCTTGCCGTCATAACCCAGTCGCGTGGTCTTCAGGATCGCAGGCGCGCCAATCTTTTCGATGGCGGCCTCCAGATCCAGCAGGGTCTGCACGGCAGCATAGGGCGCGCAGGTCAGACCGAGTTTGGTGAGGAAGTCCTTCTCAAGCATACGATCCTGACTGATCGCGAGCGCGCGGCGGTTGGGTCGGATCGGGCGTAGGGCCTCTAGGGCGTCAAGCGCGGCGGTGGGGATATTTTCGAACTCATAAGTGATCACATCGACGGAAGCGGCAAAGGTTTGCAGGGCGGCGATGTCAGTATAGCTGGCGGTGGTCACCGCATGGGCCACGTCTGCGGCGGGCGGGTTCTGACTGGGTTCAAAGATGTGAGTTTTGTAGCCCAGACGCGAGGCTGCAACCGACAGCATCCGGCCCAGCTGGCCGCCGCCGAGGATGCCGATCGTAGACCCGAGGGCGAGGTCATTCATCCTTCGGCTCCTCTGGGATCGAGGCCGACAAAGCCTCGCGCCACGCATCCAAGCGGGCGGCAAGCACCGGGTCTTGCAGCGCAAGAATACCGGCAGCCAGCAGGCCCGCATTGGCCGCACCCGCAGCCCCGATGGCCATGGTTGCAACGGGAAAGCCTTTCGGCATCTGCACGATGGAATACAGGCTATCGACGCCGGAGAGGGCCCTGGTCTGCACCGGCACGCCGATCACCGGCACGCGGGTTTTGCTGGCCATCATACCGGGCAGATGCGCAGCACCACCCGCGCCCGCGATGATCACCTGCAAACGACCCGCCGCCGCCTTGCCATAGGCCCAAAGACGGTCAGGGGTGCGGTGTGCCGAGACGATCTTCGTCTCGTACGAAATGCCAAGCTGATCCAGCACAAGGGCCGCTTCTTTCATCGTCGGCCAGTCTGACTGGCTTCCCATGATGATCCCGACATCCACAATCATTGGCGCCTCCGGCTGTTTCTGCCCGCTTCATAGCAATGCGGGCGGGGGAGGCAAGGAAAAGTCTGAACATCGGAGTAGGGTGCGTGATTCACGCAGCATTCGCGCCAATCACGCGATGATATTGGGGATGAGCAGATCTTCGATTCGCACGATCTGGTCTTTCATCTGCAGTTTCTGCTTTTTCAGCCGCCGCAGGGTCAGAATATCCGGCCGACCTGCGGTTTCCAGCGCATAGACGGCCTCATCCAGATCGCGATGCTCGCGCCGCAGCACTTCCAGCTTCACGCGCAGCATGTCTTCAAAGTTCATCTCGGAGGAGGCATTCATGGCAGGACCGTATCCAGTCTTTTTGGCTTGCGCTTAAGATACAGTGATTCGCACCAAATCTGCGCAACGTTTCTTCGTCAGGGGCCACTTTTCTTGATCGGATCGGCACGGTTCTTGCACAGACCAACACTTGCAGGCATCCCCCGCTGCCCCCATATTCAAAGGGTCGGGTGCCAGTGTTTGGGCCCGGCTGAAGTGTCGCTTGTTGCA
Organism: Cypionkella sp.; assembly: GCA_046590425.1. Lineage (GTDB taxonomy): Bacteria > Pseudomonadota > Alphaproteobacteria > Rhodobacterales > Rhodobacteraceae > Cypionkella. The sequence continues at coordinate 8,636 of JBKJTI010000245.1, forward strand.
AAGGGCATCGGTCATGACGAAACTTACTTTTGGCTCGCACCCGTTTCTATTGGGGTTTGAGCAGTTAGAGCGGTTGGTGGAACGGACTGCCAAAACCGCGTCCGAGGGCTATCCGCCGTTTAATATCGAGGCCACCTCGGAGAACACCTATCGCATCACCCTCGCTGTGGCGGGTTTCCACGATGAAGATCTGGCGATCACCGTTGAGGATCGACAGCTGGTGGTGCGGGGGCGGCAAAGCGATGATCTGGGCGAGCGGGCGTTTCTGCATCGCGGCATCGCAGCGCGGGCATTTCAACGCTCGTTCGTTTTAGCTGATGGCGTGGAAGTCGCGGGCGCGGATCTGGATCACGGCCTGCTGCATATCGATCTGCGCCGCATGGTGCCCGACACCATTGTACAGACCATTCGTATTGGCCGCAAATAAGGAGAGATGATGATGGATGTGAAATTTGATGGCCTTGATGAGGCAGAAAACCGCATCGTATATGTGCGCCCCATCGCGGTGGAAAGCCTGCCTGAAAAGGTGCGCGCGCAGATCAACGGCATGAAAACCGTCTATGCGGTGCACGGCGAGGATGGCGAGCAACTGGCGCTGGTGGCGGACCGTGACCTCGCGTTTTCGCTGGCGCGTCAGCACGATATGGCGCCGGTGAATGCGCATTAAATCTGCGTTAGATGAACAGAAAAGGCCGCGCAATCTGCGCGGCCTTTTGTTTGAATGGATCGACGGGATTATTGAGCGGTGTCCGCGTCTTCTTCTTGCTCTTGCAGCCAGCGTTCGGCGTCCAATGCGGCCATACAACCCATGCCAGCGCTGGTCACAGCCTGGCGGTAGATATGATCGGTTAGATCGCCCGCCGCGAACACGCCAGGAATGCTGGTGCGGGTGGAGCCTGCTTCGACCTTGACATAGCCGCCTTCATGCAGCGGCAACTGGTCTTTCACCAGTTCCGACGCGGGTGAATGGCCGATGGCGACAAAGAAGCCGTGGCAGGGCACGTCTTTGACCTCACCGGTTTTCAGATTGCGGGTGCGGACGGCAGTGACGGAAGCCGGGGCATCTGTGCCCAAGACTTCGGTGACTTCCGAGTTCCACAGCATCTCGATCTTGGCGTGTTTGAACAGGCGGTCCTGCATAATCTTCTCGGCGCGCAGGGTGTCGCGGCGGTGGATGAGGGTGACTTTGGTGGCGAAGTTGGTCAGGAACAGGGCTTCTTCGACCGCCGTATTGCCGCCGCCGATCACCACAACTTCTTTGCCGCGATAGAAGAAGCCGTCGCAGGTGGCGCAGGCCGAGACGCCGAAACCTTTGAATTTTTCTTCCGACGGCAGGCCCAGCCATTTGGCTTGCGCCCCGGTGGCAAGGATCACCGCATCGGCGGTGTAGGTGGTGCCTGAATCGGATCTGGCGGTGAACGGGCGATTTTGCAGATCGAGGCTGGTGATGTAGTCAGAGATCACTTCCGCGCCCATCGCCTCGGCATGGCCCTGCATCCGCACCATCAGATCGGGGCCTTGCACATGGGTGTCACCCGGCCAGTTTTCCACCTCCGTCGTGATGGTCAACTGCCCACCGGGCTGCAGGCCCTGCACGAGGATCGGTTCCAGCATGGCGCGTGCCGCGTAAACGGCAGCGGTATAGCCTGCGGGGCCAGAGCCTACGATCAGAACTTTGGTGTGGCGTGTCGTGGTCATGGCGCATCCCCGGAATCGTGTGGAGCTTGATATATGCGTTGCGCGCTTGGGGGGGAAGGGCTGGCAAACACAGGACGGAAATGTGCGGCGCGCGGGTGTTTTGCGAAAACATCTTGCGCGGTTGTGAAAGAATGTTGCGCAGGGCGGGGCGTAAGCATAGATACGAGGCAAAAGGAGGCCCGTATGGCCGGCAGCAAACTCGATCCGATTGACCGTCGTATTCTGGCGGAATTGCAGGCGGATGGTCGGATGACCAATGTGGAACTCGCCAGCCGGGTGGGGATTTCCGCGCCACCCTGCCTGCGCAGGGTGCGCACGCTGGAGGAGGCGGGCTATATCAAGGGCTATCACGCCGATATTGACGCGCGCGAGATGGGGTTTGAGGTGCAGGTGTTCGCTATGGTGCGGCTGCAAAGCCAGGCCGAGGCGGATCTGTCGACCTTTGAGGGCCGCTGCCGGGCGTGGCCCTTGGTGCGCGAGTGCCATATGCTGAACGGCGAGATTGATTTCATTTTGAAATGCGTGGCCCCGGATCTGTCGAGCTTTCAGTCGTTCCTGACCGAGCAGTTGCTGAAGGCCGAGAACGTGGCGAATGTGAAAACCTCGCTGGTGATCCGCTGTGCCAAGGACGAGCCGGGACTGCCGTTCGATGTGCTGGAAGCGCGGCTGGCGAAGCACGCTTGAATCGGCAGGAGCGGGCGTTTTCTGAAGTCAGAAAACGTGCCGAATTCTGATGCAGAATTCGGTTTTATGGCCAGCGGTCCGCACAAATGTTTAGGCGGCCCCTTGATGGTGTCAGAGCACACCAGGGCCGCCTTAACTGAGCATCATCCACAGCCCATTTCTGGACTGGTGCGCTGAGGGGGGAGCCTTTTAGGGGTCTTACCACGCCCGCCACCGCCTGTTTTCACAGAGGGACATCTGTAGGGCCAAAAATGGCGGAAACGCGCCCTGTTGTCAAAGTTATTCTTAATTGATATGCAGTTATGGCGCGATCTTCATGTTGTTGCCGTTATTGTCCACGCTGCGGATGCAATGTAGGAGTTGTGTGCCGCCAACGAAAAAAAGCCGGGGGTTGTCGCCGGCTTTTTTCGCGAATCGGGCCCGGCTTTGGGCGCTCGATCAGTGGGCGGCCTGCGCGCGCGGTTTGGCGGGGGCGGCTTTCAATGCCTCGGGGCGGCGGCGCTGGCCGCGTGCCCATGGCATGGCCATTTGCGGCTCGGTGCTTGCAGCAATTGCGGATTTCATCCAGCGGGGTTGTTTCTTCATGGCCGTGTCCCTTGCAGGTATATTCATGCGTTGGAGACAATTTGCCGGGTATTTGCGGCAAGGTTGGGGCCGGAACCGTGAAGTTTAAGGAGATTTCGTGCGGGTTTAGGCTGAATTGTGGCGGGAGCCACTGGGTTAAAGCCGGATCACCGACAGCAGGCGACCGTAATCGGCCTCACCGGCATGGGTAGTGCGGCGGTAGGAGTAGAATCGCGAGGCGTCTGAGAAAGTGCAGTGCCGGGTCCATTCGGCATGACCGACACCCGCTGCGCGCAGCCGCCAGAGGCCATAGCCGGGCAGATCAAACAGCATGCGGTCGGCTTTGCCTTGGGCAAAGAAGCGGCGGGTTTCGGGATCATTGTCGGTGAAGGCTTCAAAAAACTCTGGCCCGACCTCATAGGCCGATTGGCTGATGCAGGGGCCAATAACGGCGGCAATATTGGCGCGCGAGGCCCCCAAAGCCTCCATCGCCACCAGTGTCGCCTCCAGCACGCCATCTTTGGCGCCGCGCCAGCCAGCATGGGCAGCGCCGATCACTCTGGCCTTGGCATCGGCGAACAGCACGGGTTGGCAATCGGCGGTCAGAATCGCAAGGCCAACCCCCGGCGTGGCGGTGACCATCGCATCGGCTTGCGGGCGGACTTTTAACGGGGCTGTGACGTGCAAAGCATCGGCGGAGTGGACTTGGTGGACGGAAACGAGATGGTCGGGGGGCAAATCCAGCGCCTCGGCCACACGGGCGCGGTTGATCGCCACGGCTTCGGACTGATCGGTGGAGCCTGTGCCACAGTTCAGGCCCGCGAAAATGCCCGACGAAGCCCCGCCTTTGCGGGTGAAAAACCCGTGGCGGGTGGCGAGGGCGTCGGAGGTGATGATTTCAAGCATGGTATGGATCGAAACCGGGAGGGGCAGAGGTGCCCAAGGAATGAAAGGCGATGGCTTTGAACAGCGAACCCATTTCTGCGGGATCGGTCAAGCGGTGATATGCGGCAAGATGACTTTCTAGAGCTGGCCCCGTAAAATTGGCCGCCAGTTGCGCGCGGCGAGAGGCGATGCCAAGGCGTTGCAGCAGCGTCCCCTGATCGGTCAAGCCGCTGTGCGGGGTGCGAATGTTGTCAGCAATGCCTTCGAAATCAACATGGGCGGTCAGGTCCGCTTCGCCGGGTTTGGCAAGCGGATCTTCGAAACGATGGGCGCGCAGGGCTTGCAGCGTGTCACCTTTCGACCGCCAGCCGCCGTAGTCGATGATGAGTGCAGCCCCGCCGAAATGGTAAAGGCGATGTCCGATATTTCCGGCGATGCACCGGCCAAGCGGGCAGATTTCAACAATCGTGCCAGAAGGATCGTTCTGGAATTTCGTGCCCACCATCATGGGGTTCACCGGGTCTGACAGGCCAAAAGCAAGTTGGCCGTCGCGCAGGCCGACCATGCGCTGCCGCCATTCAGCGCCGTCGCGCTGGAATTGATGGATCGGCAGGGCGTCGAAAAATTCGTTGGCCAGAAGGAACAGCGGTTGTTCAGGAAGTTCGCCAGCTGCTTGGATCCAGCGGGTGCCGTGGCCCCAATGGCGCGACAGGGTTTGCGCTTGCACGTTGCGCAGCGTCGGCGAGGCTTCGACCATGACCACCTGCGCCGCCGCATGAAACCCTGGCACGCGTTTGGTTGCGCGCAGAACATCGGCCATCAGGGTGCCACGACCGGGGCCGAGTTCGGCGAGGGTGAAGCGAGTGGGTGCGCCTTGGTCGAGCCAGGTTTGTGCAAGGCAAAGGCCCAACAATTCGCCGAACATTTGACTGATCTCGGGGGCGGTGGTGAAATCGCCGCCCGCGCCGAATGGGTCGCGGGTGGAATAATAACCGTGCTGCGGATGCAACAGGCACTCGGCCATATAATCGGCGAGGGTGATCGGGCCAGTGGCGTGGATGCGCCGGATCAGTAGATTGGCCAGCGCTGTCATGCGGGTTTTGCTGGGGCGGATTGCCTTGCGGCGGGTTTTGCTTTGGCAATAAACCAGATGCCAGTGGCGATCATCGGGATCGTCAGGATTTGGCCCATGGTCAGGCCATAGCCTGCTGCATGGATCGCAAGCCCCAGCGGGTTGCCTTCCGAGACGAATTGCGCATCGGGTTGGCGGACGAATTCGACCAGAAAGCGCGCTATGCCGTAACCTGCGAAGAACAGCCCCGCGATTTTGCCGGGGGTTTTCAGCCAACCGCGCCTCCAAATCAGGTAGCTGAGGACGATCAGCGGCAGCAGGCCTTCCAGCGCCGCCTCATAAAGCTGGCTGGGATGGCGGGCGCAGATGGTCAGTACGCCTTCGCACGTTTGCGCGGCCTCGCCCGGAAAGGCGACGCCCCAAGGCAGATCGGTGGGGCGGCCCCAAAGCTCGGCATTGACGAAGTTCGCAAGGCGGCCCAGCAAAAGACCAATAGGGGCGACGGCGGCCATCAGATCGGCCAGCGGAAGCATCGGAATTTTCTCGCGCTTGCAGAACCAGATGCCCGCGATGGCCACACCCACAAAGCCACCGTGGAAGGACATGCCGCCCTCCCACACCCGCAGGATTTGCAGTGGATTTTGCAGGAAATGGTCTGGTTGGTAGAAGATTACATAGCCTAAGCGGCCGCCAAGGATAACGCCGAAGATCACCCATGTCAGCAGGCGCTCCACCTGTTCTGCGGTCATCGGAGCAGGGCCGGACCACAAACGTGGCGTGTTGATCATCCAGACGATCAGTTTCCAGCCTGCCAAAATCCCGACGATATAGGCCAAGGCATACCAGCGAAGAGTCAGTGTGAGCCCCCCAAGCGGGATCGAGAAGATATCGGGCGAAAGCCAAGTCGGGAAGGCGATATAGGACATGTGGTTTCCTGCGATTTCCCTCGCGTTGTCGGCAAGCGGCGGGGCGATGTCAACGTTGGATCGCGGCAGATCGCCATCTTGTGCAGGGGGCCGCCGCGGCTCATATAAGAGTTAAGCGAAAGGAGGCCCCAGATGACGGCCGGAAACAAATTCTTCGATGACATGTCGAAACTGATGACCAATGCGATGGGCGTGGCGCAGGGTGCCAAGACCGAAGCGGAAACCGCGATGAAAGGCCTTGTCGACCGCTGGCTGGCGGATCGCGATTTCGTCACCCGCGAGGAATTCGACGCTGTGCGGCTTATGGCGCAAAAGGCGCGCGAGGAGAATGTGGCGTTGGCGGCGCGGTTGGCGGCGCTGGAAGCCAAACAGGCCTAACGGTTTGTGGTGCCATCCTGCCGTTGCGCCAAGCTTCTGCGGCAAAAGCAAATGGCCCACCGAGAGGCGGGCCATTTGCTTTGGTGTGCATTTTTGGCTGAGTGTGTGAACGGGCTGTGCGGTTGGCGCGGACAGTGAGGAGCGGCGGGGCGCGCTTCACTCATCCAAGAACTGCACCGCGTGTGTGAGGAACTTCTCTGGATACTGGAACTGCGCGCCGTGACCGGCGTCGGGGCAAACGAACAACTGGGCATTCGGGATGTTTCGTACCATGTGCCACGAGTTGATCGTGGCGATCATGACATCGTTGACGATCAAGGTCGGCTGAGTGATGTCACGCAGATGGGCGAAAGGGGGTTCGGGGTCGAGCGGTGCGACAAAATCGGTGTTCGCGGCGATCTGCGCCATCATGAACTCGGGCGAACTCGGCGGGTCTTGATCGACGCGCAGATGGCGGCGCGCCCAAAAATCGCGGCCTGCCTGTTTGGCGGCGTCAGATGGGCCGACGAACAGGAAAAGGAAATCATTGATCGTTGGCACCGGATTGGGGGCCACCTCGAAAATCCTCGGGTTTGGATCGGGATTGCCGCCGCGCCGTTGCGTGCCAAGCAACGTCAGCTTGCGGACGAAGTCGGGATGTCGTCGGGTCAAATCCTGCGCCACCATGCCGCCCGCGAGACCCCCACGACATCGGCCGATGCAAGACCAGCGCGCGATCACCATCGCCGCGTCATCCGCCATATCCTCAGTCAGATTGCGCGGAGTGCCGGTTGATGCAGCACCTCCGCGAGGATCGTAAAGGATCACCTCGCAGCCTGCTGCCAGCCCGTCGGTCATCTTCGGGTCCCGATGGTCCATGCCGCCGCGAAAGTGCTGCAGGAAGAACAGCGGCGGCTGCCCCGAACTGGTGTTGCCCAAAAGACGATAAGCGAAGTGTGCGCCATCTAAGTCCACAAAGCGGGTCGGTGCGCTGAGATGGGTGTCGGGCATGAAATGTTCGTTGTGTTGGCGACCTCAATAATGTTATTCATCATTAATAAAGTTAATTTATGATGTCGCGCGTCATCTAAAATTGACTGCCGTTGACGAAAGGAGTGCAACATGCGGATCACCGAGGAAAAGAAGCAGGAAAACCATGAACGGATCGTCAGAATTGCCTCGGAGATGTTTCGGGAGCGGGGGTTCGACGGCGTGGGGGTGGCGGATTTGATGGCGCGCGCGGGGCTGACCCATGGCGGCTTTTACAACCACTTCGCGTCTAAAGAGGCGCTGATTGCCGAGGCTTCGGCCAAGGGGTTTGGCGATGCTGCGGCGCGTTATGTGGGTTATGACGCGGCCGATGCGATCGAGCTTTATATCTCTCGCGCGCACCGGGATGCGCGCGGTCAAGGCTGCCCGGCCGCAGCACTGAGTTGCGAAGCGGCACGGCAGCCGGAAGAAACCAAGTCGATTTTTGGGGCAGGGATCGAGGGGCTTGTTTCTGCGCTGGTAGCTGACATGGCGCAAAACCAGCCCGCAAATGCCGAACTGCGCGCGCAGGCCATCCGTGTGTTTGCGCAAGCCGTCGGGGCCATTGTGCTTTCAAGGGCTTGCCCGGATGATTCCGCTTTGGCAGATGAAATCCTTGATGTTTGCCGCGCCGATTGTCGCCAAGCCATCGAAAAGCGGGCGCATCGGCAATAGGGCCGCAGAGCTGCGGCGCTAACTTCGTCGGTTGCCTTGGGTTATTCGGCAATCGAAATGACGACCTTGCCCCTGGCGCGTCCGGTCTCGACATAGGCCAAAGCCTCGGCGGCTTCGGTAAAGGGGAACACTTTGTCGATGACCGGGCGGATTACCCCGGATTCGATCAGTGTGGTGATTTGGGCCAATTGCTGCCCCTCGGCACGCATGAACAAGAACTCATAGTTGATGCCACTTTTTTGGGCTTGCTTCAGCACGCCACGGCTCAGCACCCGTATCACCATCCGCAGGAAGAAACTCAGATGCAGTCGCTTGGCAAAGGGCAGATCGGGCGGGCCGGAGATTGAGATAAGCTTGCCCCCCGGTTTGAGCACGTCGAGAGATTTTTCCAGCGTCTTGGCATCCTGACTGTTCAGCACAAGATCATAGCCGGACAAGATTTTTTCGAAATCCTCGGTCTTGTAATCAATGACCACATCGGCCCCAAGGCTTTTGACCAGATCGACATTTTTCGTGCTGGTGGTGGTGGCCACCACAGCACCCAGATGTTTGGCCAACTGGATGGCAAAACTGCCGACCCCGCCAGAGCCAGCCTGAATGAACACTTTCTGGCCGGGTTTCACCTTGCCGACCTCGACCAGCGCCTGCCAAGCGGTCAGCCCCACCAGCGGAATCGAGGCGGCTTCGACCATGCTGAGGTTTTTGGGCCTTGGTGCCACGTCAGCCTCATTCATCGCGATAAATTCGGCAAAGCTTCCCACCCGGTGATCGCGCGGCCGGGCATAGACCTCATCCCCCGCCTTGAACCGCTTGACGCGGACCCCGACGCGCACAACCGTGCCAGCCACGTCGTGCCCAAGGATGAACGGCGGGCGATAGGGCAGGAACAGCTTGAATTCGCCATTCCGGACCTTGGAGTCGAGCAGGTTCACGGCGGTTGCATGGATGCGCACCAGAACATCCTCGGCACCCACGGCTGGCTCTGGCATATCGGCCAGACGCAGCGCGCCGTGTTTCTTGTATTTTTCGACGAGGAAGGCTTTCACGGGGTTTCTCCGGTGTGAAGTAAAAATGAGATCAGGCGCTGAGGAATGTCAGCGCCTTTGCGACGAATTTGGCGTGGTACAGAATGATTCCGCCGTGTCCGGCGTCTTGGTAAATCACCAGTTCGGCACCCGAGATGCGCCGGGCCAAATCGCGGCTGTTTGGCGTCGGCACCATGAGCCCGTTATCGCCATTGGCCACCAGCACCGGGATCTTGATCCTGCCAAGATCTTTGGGGGGCCTGTATTCTCCAAGCGGTAATCGCCTTGAGTTGCCGCAGGAACGCACGGGTCGAGGGGCCGTTGTCGTGATCGGATTGACGCTCTTGCAACCGGCTCAGAAAGGCCTTAGCGGCACCGCGACCCGTGGCGGTGCTGCTGAAAGACAAGTAGGTTATCGGATCACGACGCATCAGCAGGCCTTCGAGGATCAGCGGCCAAGACGCCGCCCCCACCCGACTGATGCCTTGGCCACCCGCCGAACCGGTGCCTGTCAGGATCAGCTTGCGCTCCAGACCGGGTGCCTTCAGCGTGACATCCTGCGCCACAAATCCGCCCAGCGAAAAGCCCATCAGATCGACCTTCTCAAATCTCAATGCGGGTATCAACGCAATCGTATCCCGCGCGATTTGGTCAATGGTCACTGGCGCTTTGCCGCCTGAAAAGCCGACACCTCGGTATTTGATGGCAATCACATGATGCGCAGATGCCAGACCATCGACAATCCTTGGGCGAAACTGTCTATCACCGCGCCCCGTTGATTGAGAAGCACCAGCGGCACGCCGCCGCGCGGACCAAGCTCACGATAGGCAAAACTGGTTCCTGCGACAGAGATGAATCGATTGGGAGTATTAACGTAGCGGGTTGCGGAGGTGGGGTGGGGGCTGGAAGGGTTCATAACTTTTACGCCGTGTCCGGCCCAGGCCGGAAGTCTTGCGATGGAAGCCGCGTCGAGAGGGTGCGTTTGTGCTGGCCTGTGCATCGCGGGTATTTGGGCTGACTACGACAAACCAAACTGCTTATGCAGGATCTTGTCGAACAGCGCGCGGGGCAAAAAACGCCGGGCGAACGCATTCTGCCGAGCGGTCTTGCCGGCGGGGTAGCGCAGTTGCGGGTTTCTATCGCGCGCCGCGTAAACGATGGTGGCGGCAACCACCTCTGCGGATTCGCCTGCCGCCATAGTGCGGCTGAAGGGCCACGCGGTAATTTGCCTGGGTTTGCGCATAGGCGGCGATGGGCCGGTCGCTCTGAGTGTTGCTGGCCTCAAAGGCTGTCCGCGTTGCCCAAGGCTCGATGACAGCGACCCGCACGCCGAATTCGCGAACCTCATGGTCCAGCGATTCGGAATAACTTTCGATGGCAAATTTGCTGGCCGAATAATAAGCCCCGTAGGGGGCCGGACCAGCCCCGGTATCGAGCCGATATTCAGAATCCGGCCATGTCCTTGTTGGCGCATGATCGGCAGCGCCGCATTGGTCATGCGCACGACGCCGTAAAAATTGTTATCAAACAGCGCATGCACCCGCGCAACCGAGCTTTCTTCGGCGGCACCGGTCACGCCAAATCCGGCGTTGTTGACCACAAGATCAATATGGCCGAGTTCCGCATGGGCCAGGGCGACGGCTGCCGCGACCGACTCGTCGGAGGTGACGTCGCAGGCGATCATCCTGATGCCGTCGCGCAGCTCATCCGGCTTGGTGCTGCGGCTGGTGCCTATCACGCGGTAGCCCTCTTTGATCAGCGCCAAAGCTGCCGCCTTGCCGATGCCACTCGACGCCCCGGTCAGAAACGCCGTCTTCTGCGACGCCCCAGTGTCAAACTTCGACATTGTCTTCCCCTTCTTGCAGCCAATCCCAAGCGTCGCGGCAAAAGGGGCCTGCTTGGAATGGATCATTTTAATGATGACAAATATCATTATTGATTATAAATGATAATCATAATCAATAGTGTCAAGCGAAACTTTGCTGAAGGAATCCGGGCGCGACCTTACAGGTGCGGCAGCGTGGATCCGAGATGTTTTCAGCCCCAACCCAAGGAGGCAGACTTGAAAGTGCTGCGCTAAAAGCTCAAAAAACCGTGAGCTGGTCGTCGACAACGCAGAGCGTCTGTTGCGCGAGCATGGATTGCAGGGGGGGGTAGCCTTGCCGACATTATGACGGCAGCGGGTCTGACCCATGGCGGCTTTTGTCGGATCTTCACCACGAAGGAGGATCTGATGCCGCAGGCGAGTGAGCGTGCTGCGGCAAGCATTAAAGCAGCGACTGTCGCCGCGCTGCTCGAGTCGGCCGATCCCGCCTTTCAAGCACTGGTCAATACCTAAGTGTCACGGGCGCATCACGACAATCCCGGGACAGGATGTATCCTGCCAACACTGGTCACCCACACGGAGCGCAAAGACAATTCCGACCTGCGGGCAGTCTTCGCTGCTGTTATTCCGGGTTATCTCAAACAACGGGCCAAGCTGGCATCCGCCATGCCCGGGACTACAGTGTGGGTGATCTCACGATTGGCATGTTAATCAGCACCTTACGCGGCCTGCTGACCCATGCCCTTACTTACGCAATACTTATGGACTTTTCGGAACGACAAAATCCCCTAAGGGGCTTTGCGTAAGCTGTTGCTTTTACTAGTAAGTTTGGTGGAGCCAGGGAGGATCGAACTCCCGACCTCTTGAATGCCATTCAAGCGCTCTCCCATCTGAGCTATGACCCCATCTTTGGCACGACATTGGGCACGTCGTGATCTCCTTGGTAGGCGGTATTTAGGCGAGGGCGCGGGGGGGTGCAAGAGGAAAAATGCAAAGCCCCACGCCCAACTTAAACCGCCCAAGCCAAAGCTTAAACGTCTTCCTCGTCACCGGGAACGTCGGTCAGATCATCCAGCGACACGGTGTCGTCGGCATCATCTTCCAGCAGTTCATCGTCGAGTTCGGCATCATCGGCGACGCCTGCGACCAGCAGATCATCATCTGCTTCCAGATCATCAACCAGAACTGCATCATCATCTTTTTCAGGCTGCACGCGCGCGATCACGGCGGCGGCCATTTTGCGGCGTGCCGATTCGATATCCACGACCTCGCCCGTGTAGGGGCTGACGATCGGGCTGCGGTTCAGGTCGTAA
>JBKJTI010000282.1:0-5598 GCA_046590425.1 Cypionkella sp.
CTATTCGGCATTGCTCCGGGTGGGGCTTGCCATACCGTTCTTGTTACCAAGACCGTGGTGGGCTCTTACCCCACCGTTTCACCATCACCGTGGAGTGCCCGAGCGAACGCGGAACCACGGCAGTCTTTTCTCTGTGGCGCTTTCCCTGGGGTTACCCCCGCCGGGCGTTACCCGGCACCCTTCCTTCATGGAGTCCGGACTTTCCTCGGGTTTCCCCGCGGTCATCCAGCCATCCGCGCGAGGGGCGGCTTACGCTGGCGCCGTGGTGGCGTCAACTGGGAAGCGCGCCGCCAGATCGCAAGCCAAGCCCGCATCCACCCCATCCAATCCCCCAAGCGCCCAAGGTCGAAACCGCAGCCGGAAGGCCGCCAGCAGATCGGCCTCGGCTGCCACTGGATAGCCAAAGCGATGCAGCGCGGGCAGAAAGGCGGCAACGGCAGCCTCCCGGGCCTCGGGCCATACTGACAGCCCCCGCAAGGCCAACCTGCGCCAATCAAACCGCGCACCCGGATCGCCCTTGCGGCTCGGCGCCATATCCGAATGTGCGATCACCCGATGCGCCGGAATAGCCCAGCGCTGCATGATCCCCGCCAGCAAATCCTCCAGTGCCGCCATCTGCGGCTCGGCGAACGGCTGACGGCCGGTGTTCGCCAGTTCAATCCCGACCGAGGCCGAATTCACATCCGTAACGCCAGCCCAGTCCCCTGCCCCGGCGTGCCAAGCCCTTGACGCCTCCGGCACCAAGCCCTCGACCGCGCCCGTCTCGGACACCAACCAATGTGCTGAAACTTCAAACGCCGGATCGCACAGCCGCGCCCGCGCCTCGGCACAAGATGCCATAGCGGTGTAGTGGATCACGACAAGCGAGGGCGAAACGCCGCCCCGCCTTTCGCCATGGTTCGGCGAGGGCCAAGGCGGCGTGTCGGCGATCAGGCTCAATTCTGAACGGCGGCCCGGAACGGCGTCGGATTCCAGGCGCAGGCATAGCCGTCGCCATCAGGATCAAGGCCCTTGCGGTCACGATCCGGTCCGCCTGCGGCCAAGAACGCCTCTTGCGCAAGGTCGGGTGAGGGGAACTTGCCGCAAGCCGCGTTATAGCTGTTCAGCCGCAGGCTCGATCGCTTGTACATCTGCGTGCCCTTGGGGTGATTGGCCGAGATCGCATATTGCACAATATTGGGCGCATCGCTGCCACTGCGCTGCGGCAACGCTGTCGGCTGATCGACCTGATACTGCGACCGATTGCGCTCAATCCGGGCCTTGTCGCTTTCGATCGTCTCGCGCGCGCTCACCGCGGCAAAGTCTTGTTCATCCGAGACCCCGGCATTGGCCGCCGAACCGGAGATATTTGCCATCTCCGAAGTGGTTTCCACAATCCCCGCAGGCGCATTGCCGCGCGGGCGATCCGCGCCGCCAATCACCGCCCCCTGCGCCTGCCCGCCTTGGGGCTGGCCGTAAGGCTGCGCATAGGGCGAGCTTGCCGCCTGCGCGCTTAGCGGCACGTTCGTCGGCGTCAGCGCAGTGTCGGTGTTCTTGCCCTCGGCCTTGTCAATCGCAGCCAACGCCCCGCCCGGCGTGAATCCAGCGGCAGGCGCAGGCGTGACCGGAGCAGGCGCGTTATACGATTCGTAATCCTGAAACCCCACACCCGCGCCCGAATCGGGCACAGCGGTTCCACATGCGGCCAACCCAAAGGCGGCCAAAATCATCACAGCGCTACGCATCGTCTCTGCCTCGGCGGTTTCTTCTGATCTTGCGCCTTACCACCATTTATCCGGCTTGGCCACAAACCCCGCAGCGCGTTCCAAAACATAAGCGTGATTGAGCAAACCGGCCTCATCCCAAGGCCGCCCCAGCAGTTGCAGCCCCATTGGCAGCCCCTTGCTGTCCAGCCCCATCGGTACCGCCACCCCCGGCAAACCGGCCAAGTTAGCGGTCACGGTGAACACATCGTTCAGATAAACCTCGACCGGAGTCGCTTTATCCATCTCGCCCAAGCCAAAGGCCGAAGTCGGCGTGGCGGGCGCGAGAATAGCCGCAATCCCCGCCGCAAACGCCTGCTCAAAGTCACGCTTGATCAGCGCCCGCACCTTACGCGCCCGGTTGTAATAGGCGTCGTAGAACCCCGCCGACAAAACATAGGTGCCGACCATGATCCGGCGCTGCGTCTCTGGCCCAAATCCCTCCGCCCGGGTCTTTTCATACATTTCGGTGATGCCATCGCCAGCCGCCAAGCCTGCGCGATGGCCATAGCGCACCCCGTCATAGCGCGCGAGGTTGCTGGACGCCTCCGCAGGCGCGATCACATAATACGCAGGCAACGCATATTTCGCATGCGGCAGCGTGATATCGACAATCTCCGCCCCCGCATCGCGCAGCATCTCACGGCCCTGCGCCCACAACGCATCAATCTCCGCCGGGATGCCCTCAATCCGGTACTCGCGCGGAATGCCAATCTTCTTGCCGCGAATATCCCCAGTCAACGCCGCTTCAAAATCCGGCACCGCCATGTTGGCAGAGGTCGAATCCTTCGGGTCATGCCCCGCCATCGCGCCCAGGAAAATCGCCGCATCGCGCACCGATTTCGTCATCGGCCCCGCCTGATCCAGAGACGAGGCATAAGCCACGATCCCCCAGCGGCTGACCCGGCCATAAGTCGGCTTGATCCCCGTCGTGCCGGTAAACGCCGCAGGCTGGCGGATCGACCCACCGGTATCCGTCCCGGTCGCACCTAGACACAAATCCGCCGCCACCGCCGCAGCCGACCCACCCGACGATCCGCCCGGCGTGCGCAGCACATCATCGACCTTCCACGGGTTCACCGCAGGGCCGTAGCAACTGCTTTCGGTCGACGAGCCCATCGCAAACTCATCCATGTTCAGCTTGCCGAGCATCACTGCACCGGCGCCAAACAGCCTCTCAGTCACCGTCGATTCGTACTCCGGCACAAACCCCTTCAGGATGTTTGAGCCGGCCTGCGACGCCACCCCCTTGGTGCAGAACACGTCCTTGATCCCCACCGGAATCCCGCACATGTCCGGCGCATCGCCGCCCGCAATCCGCAGATCAGCGGCCCGCGCCTGCTCCAACGCCATCTCCGGCGTCTTATGTACAAACGCGTTCAACACATCGCCCGCATCCATTGCCGTAAGGCACGCCATCGTCAGATCAACCGCCGAGATTTCGCCCTTGCGCAACGCATCCCGCGCCGCCGCAATGGTCCAGGTGTTCGCCCCACCCGACATAAGCGCGCTCATTCCACCACCTTCGGCACTGCAAAAAACCCTTCCCGCGCATCCGGTGCATTGGCCAGAACCTGCGCCTGAATACCGCCATCCGTCACCACATCCGCCCGGCGCACCAGCCGCATCGGCGTCACCGACACCATCGGCTCGATCCCCGTCACATCGACCTCATTCAGCTGCTCCATGAAGCCCAGAATACCCGAAAGCTGATCCGCCAGCTTCGGCAAAGCCGCTTCCTCCACCCGGATACGCGCCAGCTTGGCCACCTTGCGCGCGGTGTCGATGTCGATGGACATGGGGTCTCTCCGCATAATGATTGCGCGACGTTTACCCGCACGGGTCCGGTGCCGCAAGTAGGGTGGGTGCAACCCACCACGCACCCAAACGCAGCGCGCACTTCTGCGCCCCCCCTCTCGCGGCAACCCCAGACCCGTCCGCACCCCGAATACCGCTTGCTTGCTCAACTGAATTCGCACAGGTTTCAGCGAGACGCTCCGCAAGTCACCCTATAACCCGTTGGAATTTGGGAATTATGCTCGATGCAGACTATAGCGTAAAAGCTGCACGACGCGCCTTGCGGGTATTTCTGCCAGACGAAGATTTCGCGCTGGCCTCGCTCAAAGACCCCACGAAACTTTATGACACATGGGTGTTTCGCTGCAAAGTACGCGGTAAGCACTCCACATTCATCTGCAAACTCAGCACACCTGACGCGCAAGGTCGTGCGAAAATACTGAACCAGTATCAACGGCTGAAATCGACCCATGCCGCGATGAAAGACCCGCTTTTAACCACACCGCAAGCACTGGCCTTTGTGGAAAAAGACTGCGCCCTGATCATGGAATATGTGAAGGGTGACTCGCTGCAACACCACCTGCCGCAGTTTTCCGCTATCGCCGATGCCAGTGCCCATCTCAGAAATGCTGGCCGTTGGATTTCCAGCTTTCAACAGACAACGATGAAACCTGCCGCATTCGACGCCACGCCGCACATGAATTGGCTGCTGAAAAAGCTCAAACAGCACGACGGAAAGGTGATGCCGATTGTTGACTACGATGCGTTCATGGTGGATTTTCATCAGCTTGAGCGGCACGCGGCCCAAGCCCAAGGCTTGCCCTGCACACGCTGCATGTCGCACAGAGATTTTCATCTCGGCAACGTGGTTTTCGGCCGCAAAGGTGCGGTTTATGGCATAGATTTTGAAAACAAAAAGGAAGATGACGCCCTGCGCGACGTCATTTCCTTCCTGTTCGATTTCGTAATGAAATGGCGTGGGAATGCCGTCGAGATTGAGAATTTTCAACCCGCAGCCGCTGCCCTGTGGGAGGGATACGCCGACCCTACAACCGCGCCCCTGGTGTTTTGGTTCTTTCAAAAATTCTCGGCCTTGAACGGATGGTCTGGCTTGCAGGGGCGCAACCTGACAGATCAAAACAAGCGGCACAGGCTGGAGCGTTTGAAGCAACTGGCGAAAACGCCTCTCCTCGGCATTGCGCGCTAACTTATCATTCAATCGGCTCGTTCTGTTGCGGCATGACTATCCACCGCACCACGCCCGCCAATTTGCTCTTTTCGAAATACTCCCGCGCAGAGCGCTCCCCCGCTAGCCCTACAAGATCACCGATTTCGCCGCCAAATCCCCACCACGCCACAAATACAGCGCCGCCAGCGGTTGATCCCCGGTACGCATTGCGTGGGGCGTCCAGCTTGGATGATGTATTGCCTGCCCCACAGGCACCTGCACGAACGCACCCGCACCCTTTTGCCATTCCGCCACTCCGGCAATCGGCAGATAAACTTCCTCCGCCGCATGGGCGTGTGATGGATAGCTGATCCCCGGTGCCAACAGCAACACGCCGCAAGCGATCCGCGCGCTGGGCACTGGACCACGCAAACCAATAAGCTCGCTCCAACCATAGCCGCGCAAAAACGCCGCACCAAAATCGTCCGCGCCATAGGTCTGCCGCCACGCCAATTCTGCGGCAACCTGCTGCAACTGCACGACGAGCGCCTCCGTATTGACCGGGCATGTCCCTGCCTGCAACGCCGATATCCAGTCGCAAACCGGCAAAGCGCCTGCCACAATCTCGCGTCTTTCAGCCGCAGTGGGCCAGTCCGCCAAAAATGCGCCCGCCTCCGGCACTGGCGCAAACGCCCGTCTCATCAACTCCAGCAGCCGATCCATCCAGCCCTTGCTCCAGAAACCCCATATGCCCACACTGCTTTACACCCGTACCGCTTGCAACCTTGTGCAACCAACCCGACTAACCCCAAAATCTTCATCCCCCATTAACCATACCCCCCACGCCCTAAAATTCCCCCATAAAAACAATGGTCCCGAGTCGGGACCCTC
>JBKJTI010000153.1:0-13686 GCA_046590425.1 Cypionkella sp.
ACCTACAAACTCTACGAAAAGCCCGTGCCGCTGATCGCCCCCACTTGGTTCGGCTGCTTTGATGCCAATAAAATCGGCGAAGCCTTGGAGAAGGGGGAGGCCATCGCCTTCCTGTCCCAAGCCAATATCGCCCCCGAAATCGACCGCGTTGTTGCGGTTTTCCCCGATGGCCGCGCTTATGCGTGGCACCAGCTTTCTCCTGAAGCGGAGCAATAAATGTCCGACCTGCTGATCGAACTGTTTTCCGAGGAAATCCCCGCCCGGATGCAATCCCGCGCCCGTGATGATCTGAAATCCATCATTACCAATGGCTTGGTCGAGGCTGGCCTGACCTATGCTTCGGCGGGTGCGTTTTCCACCCCGCGCCGTCTGGTGCTGTCGATCGAAGGCCTGTCAGCCGAAAGCAAACCTGTGCGCGAAGAACGCAAAGGGCCGAGCGCGTCTGCGCCGCCCGCCGCGATTGAGGGCTTTTTGCGCTCCACCGGCCTGACGCTCGATCAGTTGGTACGCCGCACCGATAAAAAGGGCGAAACGCTGTACGCCGTGATCGAAAAGCCCGGTCGCGCCGCAGCCGCGATCATAGCTGAAGTGCTGGAAGCCACCATCCGCAGCTTCCCTTGGCCGAAATCCATGCGCTGGGGGTCCGGCAATCTGCGCTGGGTCCGCCCGCTGCACTCCATCCTCTGCCTGCTCTCCGACGAATCCGGGGCCGAAGTCGTCGCCCTGAACATCGACGGCATCGCCTCCTCCAACACCACCGCAGGCCACCGCTTCCTGGCCCCCGCCCGCTTCCCCGTCACCAGCTTTGACGACTACGCGGTGAAACTTAAACGAGCGCATGTCGTGCTGGATTCTGCCGAGCGGGAAGCCGCGATCTGGCAAGGCGCGCAAAACCTCGCCTTCGCGGCGGGGATGGAAGTGGTTGAAGACAAAGGCCTTCTGACCGAGGTGGCGGGACTTGTCGAATGGCCCGTGCCGCTGATGGGCCGGATTGCCGAGACGTTCCTCGGCCTGCCGCCCGAGGTTTTGCAGACGTCGATGAAGGAACATCAGAAGTTCTTCTCGGTGCGCAATCCGAAAACGGGCCGCATTGAAGGCTTCATCACCGTCGCCAATACCGAAACCGCCGATCACGGCGAAACCATCCTGAAGGGCAACCAAAAGGTGCTCTCCGCCCGCCTGTCGGATGCGAAATTCTTTTGGGAAAACGATCTCCGCGTGGCGAAAGCCGGGATGCAGGAATGGCTCGACGGTCTGAACTCCGTCACCTTCCATAACAAACTCGGCTCCCAAGCTGACCGCATCGCCCGCATCGCAGCGCTGGCGCGTGAAATCGCCCCCTTGGTTGGCGCGGATGCCGACCTTGCCGAACAAGCCGCCAAACTCGCGAAAGCCGACCTCCGCTCCGCCATGGTCGGCGAATTCCCCGAACTGCAAGGCCTGATGGGCATGTATTACGCCCGCGAAGCTGGCCTGAATGAGTCCGTAGCCCTCGCCGCCCGCGACCACTATTCGCCCTTGGGCCCCACTGACACAGTGCCAAGCGACCCGGTTTCCGTCGCGGTGGCGCTGGCCGACAAGATCGACACCCTGACCGGGTTCTGGGCCATCGACGAAAAACCCACGGGGAGCAAAGACCCGTTTGCGCTTCGGAGGGCCGCGCTGGGGGTTATTCGGTTGATTTTGGGAAATGGGGTAAACCTGAGTTTGACTAAGATCATTCTTGATCCATTGTCGCTACAAGCGCGCGCCGCAGCTTCAAGGGTGCTGATGAATTCAGCTCTAAGGTTCGCTGAATCGGCTATCGAAGGCGTATTTGTTGAAGTTGAATTTACAAAAGACGATATTGCTAAAGCAAAGGTTGTTTCAGATATCGCTGCCGCCGACCTCCTCGCCTTCTTCCACGACCGCCTGAAAGTCTTTTTGAAAGACCAAGGCATCCGCCATGACGTGATCGACGCTTGCCTTGCCATGCCGGGCAATGATGACCTTACCCTGCTGGTTAAACGCGCCGAGGCCCTTGCCGCCTTCCTGAAAACCGAAGACGGCCCGAACATGTTGGCCGGCTTCAAACGCGCCAACACCATCCTCAGCCAAGCCGAGGCCAAAGACGGCGTAGAATACTCCTACGGCGCTGATGTGAAATTCGCCGAAACCGACGAGGAACGCGCGCTGTTCGCCGCCCTCGACACCGCCGAAGCCGCCATCACCCCCGCCATGCGCAGCGAAGATTTCTCCGTCGCCATGGCCGCAATGGCGCAACTCCGCGCCCCCATCGACGCCTTCTTCACCGCCGTTCAGGTCAATTCTGACAACCCGATCATCCGCCGCAACCGCCTGAATCTGCTGCACCGCATCCGCGCCATCTGCTCGGGTGTGGCCGACCTGACCAAGATCGACGGCTAAGACCATCCTCTGTGCTCAAATATCCTGGGGGTGTGGGGGCTAGCCCCCACTCCTTCCCGACAATGCTTGCACCACGCCGCACCAAGTGTATCCTGCGCGCGCAAAGTAAAGGTGCCGCAGTGCAGAAAATCGCCGAATTCGCCGAGATTACCCCGACCGCAGATATCCGCACCCCAGCCCATGGTTGGCGCGCAAAATGCCTGCAACGGCTGGTCCGGCTTGAGCTTCCGGTGCCCGAAACCGTGGCTCTGCCCGCCCAAACCGTGCGCGCGATTGCGGCGGGTCATCCTGTCGATGTCAAAGCGATCCTGACGCATTTCGGCGCTATGCCGTTGATTTCCGTGCGACCTTCGCCGGAAAATCCCGATTGGGGCGGCCCCGGTACGGTGTTGAACATCGGCATGAACGCCGCCCAGCATGATCGGCTTGTGGAAACCAATGGCCGCGAAGCCGCTGACGCGCTCTACCTGCGATTTGTGCAAACCTATGCCACCCATGTTGCCCGTCTCGACCCCGATATGTTCGATTCCGGCAAACCCAACGCCGATAGCCTCCGCGATGCGCTGCGGCATTATGAACGTGAGATGGAAGAACCCTTCCCAGAAGACCCCGCCCAGCAACTTTCCGAAGTCCTCCGCTCGATGGCCCGCGCATGGGAAGGCACCTCCGCCCGCCTGCTGCGTCAGGCCAAAGGCGCTCCGGTTGAGGCGGCGCTGGGTCTTGTGGTGCAGGAAATGGCGCAGGGCATCGGGCAGGGGATTTCCGGCTCTGGCGTGATGCAATTCATTGATCCGGTGACAGGGTTGGCTTTGGTCAAGGGCCGCTACCTGGGCCAATCCCAAGGTCGCGACGCGCTGAAAAAGACCGAGGCGATCTACCTGACGCGCGACAAACGCGGGCCGTCTTTGGAGGATATCGCCCCAGAAATCTTCGCCGATCTGATCCGCCATGGCGCGGTGTGTCGGCAAAAACTGCGGGAAGAAATGCAGATCGAGTTTACGATCGAAGACGGCAAACTCTCGGTGTTGGACGCGATCAAAGTGCAGCGCTCGGCCCGTGCGGGGCTGAAAATCGCGGTAGCTTTGGCCGATGACGGCGTGATCAGCCGCGAGGAAGCCGTGCTGCGGGTGGAACCGCGTGCGCTGTCGGAACTGCTGCACCCGCAAGTCGATATGCGCGCCGCCCGCGATGTGTTCGCCAAGGGCATCGCGGCCTCGCCGGGCGCGGCTGTGGGCCGGATCGTGTTTTCATCCCAAGCCGCCCAAGCGAGCGCCGCGCGCGGTGAGCCCTGCATCATGGTGCGTCGCGAAACCGCGCCCGAGGATATTCGCGGCATGCACGCGGCGGTGGGCGTCGTCACCGAACGCGGTGGCGTCACCAGCCATGCCGCCGTGATTGCGCGCGGCCTTGGCGTGCCTTGCGTGGTGGGCGCGTCGGGTATGCGTTTGGACACCAAAGAAAAACGCCTTGTCGCCGCCGATGGCCGCACCTTTAGCGAAGGCGATCTGATCACCGTTGACGGCACCACTGGCGATGTACTGGCGGGAGCTGCCGAGATGCTCGCCCCTGCTTTGGACGACGCCTTCCGCAAGCTTCTGGGCTGGGCCGACAGCTTCCGTGATATTGGCATCCGCGCGAATGCCGACACACCCGCCGATGCCATTACCGCGCGGCAATTCGAAGCGCAGGGCATTGGCCTCTGCCGCACCGAGCATATGTTTTTCGAAGAGGATCGCCTTGTGGTGATGCGCGAGATGATCTTCGCTGACACCTCCAAAGACCGCGCCGCGGCGCTTGCCCGCTTGTTGCCGATGCAGCGCGCCGACTTTGTACAACTGTTCGAGATCATGGCGGGCCTGCCGGTTTGCATCCGCCTGTTCGACCCGCCCCTGCATGAATTCCTGCCGCATAGCCGCGAGGGCCTGCGCGAACTCGCCGAGGCACTGGATAAGCCTTTGTCCGATGTGGTCCGCCGCGCCGAGGCCCTTTCCGAGTTCAACCCCATGCTGGGCATGCGCGGCGTGCGCCTTGGCGTGGTGTTGCCAGAGATCTACGCCATGCAGGCACAAGCGATCTTTGAGGCCACAGTCGAGGTCGCCCGCAAGGGTGCTCCGGTGGTGCCGGAAATCATGATTCCGCTGGTCTCGGCCCGGCGTGAGGTGGAGCTGGTCAAGACCCATATCGACGCCGTGGCTGCAGCGGTGCGGGTGAAATCCGGTGTGGCGTTTCAATTCAAATTGGGCGTAATGGTGGAAACCCCGCGCGCTGCCCTGCGTGCCGGAGAGATCGCGCAGCATGCAGATTTCCTATCGTTCGGCACCAATGACCTCACGCAAATGACCTACGGCCTGTCCCGCGACGACGCTGGCCGCTTCATGAACACCTATGTGCAGCAGGGGGTTTTTCCTGAGGATCCGTTCCACACGCTTGATGTGGATGGGGTCGGCGAATTGCTGCTGATCGGATGCGAACGCGGTCGCGCGACGCGGCCTGACCTTACGGTTTCGATCTGCGGCGAGCACGGTGGCAACCCCGAATCGATTGGCTTTTGTCGCAAGGCGGGCTTCGATTATGTGTCTTGTAGCCCCTACCGGGTGCCTTTGGCGCGTCTGGCAGCGGCGCATCTGGCTTTAGCTGATCGTGTGGATATCCGAAAAATTAACACAATATCATGAATTTGCATGATGAAGTGAATGTAACGCTTTAAGAGTTTGCGCGGAAATCCGCTCAAATGTACGGAATTCCAGTGGTAATTTTGCCACGCGGGTAGACGGGTGCAGATTCGTTCTCTAGGCCAGTTCCTCGTCGTGTGAGGCTGCTCTCATCCGGCGTTGCTGAAACAGACCGGGATACTGATATATGAGCTTCCACCAAGCCTGGACGAGTGCCGCTGCGGCGCTTTGCGTCCTCAGCGGGGCGGCCTTTGCCGATGTGACGGTAAGCCATTCCAACGACCCTACCGTCATGATGGGGTCACAGATGGCATCCTTGCTGGGGGCTGAACACAAAGCGTTCGATACGCTGCCCGACAAGATGTTGACCGCGATGGCTGTCGGGCCCAAGGTGGTCGCCGCCGCGCCACAGAAGGCCGCGAAAGCCGATAAAAAGCCTGCACTGCAAAACCCGGTGCTGGTCAGCTATTCTGCCGATTGGCTGATGGCCCAGCCCGCAGCCTCCGGCGATCAACAGTGGCAATGTCTGAAAACAGCAATCTACTTCGAGTCGCGTGGCGAGTCGCTGCAAGGCCAGTTTGCCGTGGCCGAGGTGGTACTGAACCGTGTTGACAGTCCGCGTTATCCAAAGACCATTTGCGGTGTCGTGCAGCAACGGGGCAGCGGCTCTTGTGCGTTTTCCTATTCCTGCGACGGCAACAAAGACGTGATGACCGACCGCAGCTCGGCCGAGATCGCAGGTCGGATCGCCCGCGTGATGCTGGATGGTGCGCCGCGTCAGCTGACCGCAGGGGCGACCTATTTCCACACCCGCGCCGTCAGTCCTTCATGGTCACGGCAATTTCCGCGCACCGCAGCCATCGGCTCGCATCTGTTTTATCGCCAGCCGTAAGCTGGACTTCCCCGATCGTTAAGTCGCCCCCCTTGCGCTTTCGGTCGGGTTCGGACTAGGCGCTGTGTGGGGCAGGCTATAGCTTGCCCTTAACGCGTTTTGCCTTTCGGGGGCCCCATGACCAGCGACATCGCCCAAGCCTTCGCCCACCCGGAGGAACGTTCCATCGCCTCGGCCACCACCGATCCGCGTGATCGCATCAGTCTGCGCGATCATATCGTCGAGGTCGACATTGGCGCGTTTCAGAAAGAACGCGGCCATACCCAGCGCGTGCTGTTCAACATCGTGGTCGAGGTCCGTCCGGCGGTCCAGCCGCTGAACGATGATGTAGATCTGATCCTGTCCTATGACACACTGACTGAAGCGATTGCGGCGGAACTTGCAGCCGAACGCCTGAACCTGCTGGAAACCCTCGCCGAGCGTCTTGCTGAACGCATCCTTGCCGAACCGCAAGCCATGCGCGTCTTCGTGCGGATCGAAAAGCTGGACGTTGGCCCCTATAAGCTGGGCGTCGAGATTGTGCGCAGCCGTGCCGAAGCTGCGGTCAAGGTGATGGAGCAGGATGGCGAGGAAGCCGCTGTGCATCCCTTGGTGGTGTTTCTCGACAATGCCGCGATCATGGCCGCCGATCTGGAAACCCGGTTGGATCACTGGCAGGCGCAGGGCCGCCCGGTGATCCTGACCGTCGGCCTGCCCGATATGGCCCGCCCGCAAACAGGCCATAAACCGACGCAACGGCGGGTCGATCTGCTGGCGATTGAACAAAACGCTTGGGTGCTCGCAGCTCGCGACCCGCGCTGCGTGGTGATGGCGGCACGCACCGAGATTGATTGGGCGATCAAGCGCGGGCAAATGGTGGTTTGGGCACCGTCGAAGCTGGTACTGGACGCTGTCGATGGCCCGCACAGCCGCGAGCCGGTGGCGCTGGCGTTGTGGCTGGCGGAATTGATGGCGGCGGATCGTTTGGTGGTTCACGGCGATGTTGCACTTCCGGCGGGAAGCCGCGTGCAGGTGGAGCAGGCCTGAAGCTTCCCCCTTGCGACACAACCGCTAGAGTTTTACCACAGGTCCATGACCTATATCCGCCCCATCCCGATGACCGACCCCGCGCGCCCAGCTGGTGCTTTGCCGATTGCAGGCGGTTGGTGCTGGTTCTCGCATGTTGAAGTGATCGACCGCGATGCACCGCCAATGCTGGTACCAGCGTCGGATCTGGATGACGCGACCCTGCTTCGCCTGTCTATAAAACGGCCCGATTTCGGCGGCTTGTCGATGGACCGTCCACGCATCATGGGTATCTTGAACGTGACACCCGACAGCTTTTCCGATGGCGGGCTGCTCCTGCGTCCCGAAGCGGCGCTGATGCAGGCGCGCAAGATGGCTGCAGGGGCGGATATTCTCGACATTGGCGGCGAAAGCACGCGCCCCGGCGCGGTTGAGGTTTTGGCTGATGAAGAAATCGCCCGCACCGCGCCGGTGATTGCAGCTTTGCGCGACGGTGGCTTGGATGTGCCAATCTCCATTGACACCCGCAAGGCCGCCGTGGCGGATGCCGCCTTTGCGGTGGGGGCGACCATCCTGAACGATGTGACCGCCCTGCAATTTGATCCGGCAATGGCTGGGGTGGCGGCAGCGTCAGGCCGCCCGGTGATCCTGATGCATTCGATTGCGACGCCCGAGACGATGCAGGCGGACCCGCATTATGATGATGTGCTGCTCGACGTATACGACGCCCTCGCCGCTCGTCTTGCAGACGCAGAAGCCGCAGGCATCCCGCGCGACAAGTTGGCGATTGATCCCGGTATTGGCTTTGGCAAAACCCTTCAGCACAACCTGACTCTGCTCGCGCGGCTGTCGCTGTTTCACAATTTGGGCGTCCCGGTGCTGTTGGGGGCCTCACGCAAACGCTTCATCGGCACGATCAGCGCCGAGGCCGATGCGCAAAAACGCCTGCCCGGCAGTCTGGCCGTAGCCATGGCCGGGGTGGCTCAGGGGATGCAGATGATCCGCGTACATGACGTGTCTGAGACCCGTCAGGCTTTGTCCTTGTGGCAGGCCGCAACAACAGGAGGCGCGCAATGACCCGCAAACTTTTCGGCACCGATGGCGTGCGCGGCACCGCCAACAGCTATCCGATGACCGCCGAGATGGCGTTGAAACTGGGGGCAGCCGCAGGGCGGTTTTTCCGCCGCGATTGCAGCACAGCGCACCGTGTGGTGATCGGCAAGGACACGCGGCTGTCGGGCTATATGTTGGAGAACGCTTTGACGGCGGGGCTGACCAGCACAGGCATGAACGTGCTGCTGCTCGGTCCGGTGCCGACGCCTGCGGTGGGGTTTCTGACGCGGTCGATGCGGGCCGATCTGGGGGTGATGATTTCTGCCTCCCACAACCCGCACCACGACAACGGCATCAAGTTCTTCGGGCCGGATGGCTTCAAGCTGTCAGACGCCGCCGAGATCGAGATTGAGGCGATGGTCGAGGCTGACGTCGTGCTCGCCCCGCCCGAGGACATCGGCCGCGCCAAACGGATCGACGATGCGGTCGGGCGCTATCAGGAATTCGTCAAGACCACCTTTCCGGGCGGTCTGCGGTTGGACGGGCTGAAAGTGGTGATCGACTGCGCCAACGGCGCCGCCTACAAAGCCGCGCCGGAAGTTTTGTGGGAGTTGGGGGCCGAGGTGATCCCGGTGGGGGTCAGCCCGAACGGCAAGAATATCAACCAGCGGTGCGGCTCCACCTACACTCAGACCGCTGCCGAGGCCGTGGTGGCGCATGGTGCGCATGTCGGCATCAGTTTGGACGGCGACGCCGACCGGGTGATGATCCTCGATGAGACCGGCCGCGTGGCTGACGGCGATCAGATCATGGCGCTGTTGGCGGGGCGTTGGGCGGATGAGGGGCGGCTGCAGGGCGGCACTCTGGTCGCCACCGTGATGTCCAATCTGGGGCTGGAGCGGTTCATGACTGGGCGCGGGCTGCGGCTGGAACGGACCTCGGTCGGCGACCGCTATGTTGTGGAAGCGATGCGGCGGGGCGGGTACAATCTGGGCGGCGAACAGTCGGGCCATATCGTGATGACTGATTATGCGACGACTGGGGATGGCTTGATCGCGGGGTTGCAGTTTTTGGCCGAGATGGCGCGGTCGGGGTTGGCGGCCAGCGCGCAGGTCCGGCAGTTTGAAACCGTGCCGCAGATGCTGAAAAATGTCCGCTACGCGCCGGGGTTGGAGCCTTTGAAGGCAGAGGCGGTGAAGGCGGTGATCGCGGCGAAGGAAGCGGCGATCAAGGGCAAGGGGCGGATCTTGATCCGTAAATCCGGCACCGAACCGCTGATCCGGGTGATGGCGGAATGTGAGGACGAGGCGATGCTGCGCGATGTGGTGGACGAGATCGTCGGGGCGGTTCAGGCTGCGGTTTGACGTCGTGTCCACGCGTGGACAGAGTTTCGTTTATGTGAAATCAATGGGTTATGGGGGGCTTGTTCATAGAGCTTTAACCTTTTGGGCGTTTACTTAGCCAGCGCCGGGGGCTAGCCCCCGGACCCCCAGAGTATTTCCAAAAGAGCAAATTGGCTGCGCCAGAGTGTTGGCGAAGTGAAAGGGCGTTGTTTTGACTCAAGCCGCCACGCGTCTGTAGGCGATGCGCCAGATGACCAAGCCGAGGATGATGCCAAGCAGGCTGACCCAAAGCGAACTCTTAAGGGCGTCTATCCAACCCGCGGCGGTTATTTTGCCATCTATCCAAATCCATTGACCTTCGGCCCTCGTTGCGGACTGGTGAAAGTTGGAGTAACCGGTGAAAAAGCCAGTCATCACTGCCATGCAGGCTAGACCCAACAAAACGCCGCCTGCGAGGCCCGCGTGAACCCAGTGGCGCAGACCCCGTTGATGCATCGCCATCCATACAGGTCCGCCGAGAACGGTGATCCCAAAAAACCAGATGAAATGTGCGAAAAAATAGATGGGAAACAGTTCGGCCAGCATTTGAGGCAAATGTAAAAAATTAAACTTGGTTATTGGAGGATTGATAAATTGGATCGTGACAATCATGGCACCGACAGCCGCCGCAATATTTGCGGCAAGCAACACCCTGCGTTCATTTGTGTTGTAAAGCGTTGTTCTACTAAACATTTCACTGCCCCAAACATAGCCTCATTTTAGCACGGCGGCCGCCAAACAAAAAGGCCGGAGGTTTCCCTCCGGCCTTTGGTATGTCCGTAGGGAGGGGTATTATCCCACCACTATTAGTTCCGCGTTTTATCAACCATCTTGCCCTTGGAAATCCAAGGCATCATGTCGCGCAGTTTCTTGCCTACCAGTTCGATCTGGTGTTCGTCGTTGGAGCGACGCGAGGCTTTGATCGTTGGCTGACCCACGGCGTTTTCCAGCATGAAGTCGCGGACGAATTTGCCGGATTGGATGTCGGACAGCACGGCTTTCATGCGAGCCTTGGTCTCGTCATACGGCAGGATGCGTGGGCCGGAGACGTATTGGCCGTATTCTGCGGTGTTCGAGATCGAGTAATCCATGTTGGCGATGCCGCCTTCATAGATCAGGTCGACGATCAGTTTCACTTCGTGCAGGCATTCGAAATAGGCCATTTCCGGCTCGTAGCCAGCTTCGACAAGGGTTTCAAAGCCCATACGGATCAGCTCGACCAGACCGCCGCAGAGAACGGCTTGTTCGCCGAACAGGTCGGTTTCACATTCTTGACGGAAGTTGGTCTCGATGATGCCGGAACGACCGCCACCGATGCCCGAGCAATAGGACAGGCCCAGCTCCATCGCCTTGCCGGTTGCGTCGGTGTGGACAGCCACGAGGCACGGCACGCCGCCGCCTTTGGTGTATTCGCCGCGCACGGTGTGGCCGGGGCCTTTTGGCGCCATCATAATGATGTCGACGCCCTTTTTCGGCTCGATCAGGCCGAAATGGATGTTCAAACCGTGGGCGAAAGCAATCGCCGCACCTTCACGGATGTTGTCGTGGACGTATTTCTTGTAGGTTTCGGCCTGCAGTTCGTCGGGCATGGTGAACATGATCAGGTCGGCCCATTTGGCGGCCTCTGCAATGCCCATGACTTTCAAGCCTTCGCCTTCGGCCTTTTTGGCGGAAGCGGAGCCTTCGCGCAGGGCGACAACGAGGTTTTTGGCACCTGAGTCGCGCAGGTTCAGGGCATGGGCGTGGCCTTGGCTGCCATAGCCAAGGATGGCGACTTTCTTGTCTTTGATCAGATTGATGTCGCAGTCACGGTCGTAATACACGCGCATCGGGCGCTCCTTTTGATGTGTGATGGTGGCAGCATAGGGGCTATCCGCCGTGATGCCGTGCATAGTTTGACGAATACTGCCGAATATGAGAATTATCATTCTTCATACTGGCAATTCCCGGATAATTCATGCTCATCGACGATGCCGACCGCCGCATCCTGCGCCATCTGCTGGCGGATCCGGCCTCGGACCGCGCCACCTTGGCAAGCCGCGCCGGGGTGACCTCCGCGACCTTGTGGCGCAGGCTGGAACGCCTGACCGAAGCCCGTATCATCACCGGCGACCGCGCGGTGATCGACTGGCGCCGCATGGGATACGAGGTCGAGGTCAGCCTGCGCTTTACCCTCGACAAGACCGACCCGCGGGCGTTTGACGAATTTCTGGCCGGGGCGCGGCGGGTGCAGGAGGTGATCGGGATCGAGACCTTTCTGGGCCGGGTCGATGTGCGGCTGAACGTGATTGCGCGCGACATGAAACATTACGCCGAGGTGTACCGGACCCGTATTCTAACCCTGCCGCACATCACCGACATCGAGGCGCTGATGTTGATTGCAACCATCAAGGACGACGGAGGGCTGCCGCTGTGATCGATCTGGACGAAACCGACCGGGCCGTGTTGCGGATATTGGCGCAGGATGCGACGCAAGGTGCTGCGGCACTGGGGCGCACGCTTGGCCTCAGCCAGCCCGCCGCCTGGCGCCGCGTCAAGCGGCTGGAAGAGGCCGGCATTCTGGCAGGCCGCCGCATAGATGTGGACCGCGCCGGGCTTGGCTTCGGGGTCACGGTGTTTCTGGGGGTCAAACTGGCCACCAAGGGCCGCATCAGTCTGGAGGATTTCGAACGCGCCGTCACCGCAATCCCCGAAGTGCAGGTGGTCCAGCACGTGCTGGGCCTGTTCGACTACCGCTTGCGGGTGGTGGCGCGCGACATCGCCGACTTTGAACGCGTGCTGCGGCGACGGATCATGACGCTGCCCGGTGTCGGTCAGGTCGAAGCCAACGTTCTGCTGACCGAAGAACGCTGTCCGGGTCCGCTGGGCTAGCGGCGTCATCAGCCGGGTCACCGCCTCGCTGCCGGATGCGGCAATTTTGCGCGCATTGGCGAGGTCGCTTTTGGCTGGTCCTCATGGCGCAGCGCAGCGTATGTTTTGCCAAACTTGGAGGAAACACCATGCCCGGATTGCACGCTGATATCGACCCCGACGGATTGGAAGAATTCTCGGTGGTGTTCACCGACCGGTCGTTGAACCACATGTCGGCCAAATTTCAGGGCGTCATGCGCGACGTCGGCGCCACGCTGAAAGAGGTCTATCAGGCGTCGGCGGTGGCATTGGTGCCGGGCGGCGGCAGCTATGCGATGGAGGCGGTGGCGCGCCAGTTCGGGCAGGGCCCGGTTCTGGTGGTGCGCAACGGCTGGTTTTCTTATCGCTGGAGCCAGATCTTCGACGCCGGCGGCTTTGCCGGCGACACCACCGTGGTGATGGCCCGCCAAACCGGCAACGGAACCCGCGCGCCCTACGCGCCGCCACCGGTTGACGAGGTCTGCGCCAAAATCCGCGAGACGCGCCCTCAGGCGGTGTTTGCGCCCCATGTCGAAACCAGCGCCGGGATCATCCTGCCCGATGACTATATCGCACAGGTCGCCGCCGCCGCGCACGAGGTCGGCGCGCTGATGGTGCTGGATTGCATCGCCTCTGGCTGTATCTGGGTCGATATGGCGGCAACCGGGGTCGATGTGCTGATTTCGGCACCGCAAAAGGGCTGGTCGGCCTCGCCGTCCGCCGGAGTGGTGATGCTGTCGCCGCTGGCCGAAGCGCGTCTGGCGCAAACCACCTCGAACTCCTTCGCGCTGGATCTGAAGAAATGGCGCGCCATCATGGCAGCCTACGAATCCGGCGGCCATGCCTATCACGCCACCATGCCGACCGATGCCATCGTCGGCTTTCGCGATGCCATGGCTGAAACCCGCGCCATGGGCTTTGCCGAGGCCAAGGCGGCACAATGGGCGCTTGGGGCGGGGGTGCGCGCGATGCTGGCCGCGCGCGGTGTGGTTTCGGTGGCCGCCGACGGCTTTGCCGCACCCGGCGTGGTTGTCAGCTATACCGACGATGCCGACGTCCAGAATGGTGCAAAGTTCCGCGCACTGGGGTTGCAGATCGCGGCAGGCGTGCCGCTGCAAGTGGGCGAGGGCGCGGACTTCCGCACCTTCCGGCTTGGGCTGTTCGGGCTCGACAAGCTCAAAGATGTGCCCGGCACCCTTGCCCGCCTGTCGCGCGCCGTCGAGGCCGTGCTTTAGGCGGCACATGGACGGGTCTGGCTGCGCGGCTCCGCCTTGGGCGCTGTCAGCACGGCCTGTGACCAGACGTCGCGGCACGCACTGGTCCCGGCGGCGCGCGTCGTGCGCAACGTCCCGACCGGCGGGCGAAAATCCGACTTCACGGCAGCCCC
>JBKJTI010000004.1:0-21352 GCA_046590425.1 Cypionkella sp.
AATCGCGCATCTCGGTCAGGAAATCCAGCTTCTGGCCGAATTTCACATTCTGCGCCCGGTCGGGAATATCGCCACCTGCAGGCACATAGCAGTTGTGGATCACCACGCCGTTCTCCAGCCGGGCAGCCACATGCCGCGCATGACCCATGGTGACGAAATCACGCCCCCCGGCATCCTCCAGCGGCAGCTTGGAGACGATCGCCACGCCGTTATAACCCTTCTGCCCGCGTGCCACCATGTAGCGATAGCCAAGCGCGCGGAACTGCTCCACCGGGATCATCTCGACCGGGCTTTTGCATTCCTGCAGGCACAGCACATCGGGGGCCTCCTCGGCCATCAGCTTGGCCACCAGACCTTCGCGCAGACGGACCGAGTTGATGTTCCAAGTGGCGAGGGTGAAGGTCATTGGCTGCTCCTGATCAAGAGCAATCAGCCTAAGCTGCGCCGCCCGCGTTCTCAAGAGGGCAAAGCCCCCGACGATAGGCTGAGCAGCAACTACACAAAAAGTCGCCCAGCCAATGTGGCCGGGCGGGAGGTCCAACAGGGAGGTAATGTTCTACATATACCATAATACCGCGCATTTCCGCGCGCTGTTACAAATTACCCTAGGCATGGCTTTTTCGCCACAACCCAAGATTGCGCGAAGCGCAAGACGGATTGAGCGCCTATTTGGTCAGGATCAGCTTTGCCGATTTGGTAATGCGCAGGGTGTAGATCTGCCCGTCCAACTCGATCAGCGCGGTGCCCGCGCCTCCGGTCAGCGCCCGCGCATCGTAGCGCAGGGTGCGATCTGCGGATACAGGCTCGGCAGCGGCTTGCGACGCCAGAAAATGAGGAGTCAGGATTTGAGTTTCGTACATGTTGCGCTCCGCAAGAGAGGGGTTGGCACTGAAAGACCGGCTTCCCAGAGGCGGGTGGCATGGCGATAGCCTATACCTAGCAAATTTGTCAGGAATGTAAAACCTGATTCTTTTACTTATCTTTAGGGAGCCCGGCACTGCGGCAGCGCTGCAACGCCCAACTTCAACTGGCGCGCTCAGCTGGCCACCGCCTGCGGCAACAGCCAAGTGCCGTGGCTGGGCAAGGCGTTGGTGCGGATCGGGCAGTCGTAGGCGTTTGACAGCAATGTGTCGGTCAGCACGGTATCGGCCGTGCCTGCGGCGACCAAAGCGCCTTCAGCCAGCAGCGCCAGCCTGTCGGCGAACATCGCGGACAGGTTCAGATCGTGCATCACCGCCACCACACCACCGCCCGCATCGGCAAAGCGCCGCGCGAGCCGCATCACTTGCAACTGATGGCCCAGATCAAGGCTGGCCACCGGTTCATCCAGAAACAGCCAACGCGCGCCGCCTGCGCTCAGCGGGTTCCAGACTTGCACCAAAGCGCGAGCGAGTTGTACGCGCTGCCGTTCGCCGCCCGAGAGGTCTTGATAATTGCGGGCGGCGTGGTGCTGCAGGTCCACCTCGGCCAAGGCACGCTGCGGCAGATCGCGGGCATCGGCGTTCTCACCCATGGACAGGCCCAGCCGGATCACTTCCAGCACGGTGAACGGGAAGGCCAACTGGGTTTCCTGCGCCATCACCGCCCGGATCGCCGCCAGTTGCCACGCCTTCGCGCGCGCCACATCAAGCCCGTTCAGCGTAACCTTACCCTGATAGGCAACCTCGCCAGTGATCGCGCGCAGCAGAGTAGTTTTGCCCGAGCCGTTTGGCCCGACAATCGCGGTCAGCGTGCCGGGACGAGCGGTCAGGCTGACTCCGCGCAGCACCGGGCGGCGGTTCAGGGCCACGCAGACATCTTCGACCTGTAGCATTGCTTAAATCCCCACAAGGCCCTGACGGCGCATCAATATCCACAGGAACACCGGGGCACCCAAGACCGCCGTCACGATACCAATGGGCAGTTCCGCCGGAGCGACGATGGTGCGGGCAATCATGTCGGCACCGACCAGCAGGCTAGCCCCCAGCAGTGCTGCGTTGGGCAGTAGATAGCGGTGATTTGGTCCGGTTGAGATGCGCAAAAGATGCGGCACCACGATGCCGATAAAGCCGATGCCACCAGCCACCGCCACAGCCGCACCCGTTGCCGCCGCGACGCCAAGGATGATCAGTTGTTTCAGGCGTTCGACTTCGATGCCCAGATGCGCCGCTTGCGCCTCACCCAAGGCCAGCGCGTTCAACCCGCGCGCCATCAGGGGCGAGAATAACAGCACAGGCAGGATCAACGGCAAGGCGGTGGAGAGTTTGCCCCAGCCCGCGCCTGCCAATGATCCCATGCTCCAGAACGTCAGATCGCGCAGTTGTTTGTCATCGGCGAGATAGACGAGGATGCCAGTGAAAGCCCCCGCCAAAGCCCCCAGCGCGATGCCCGCCAGCAGCATATTGGCAACTGAGGTGTGACCGCCGCGTGTCGCCAGACGATAGAGCAAAAGCGTCGCACCCCAACCGCCCAAAAACGCCGCCACAGGCACCAGATGGCCGCCGAAATGCACTGCAATTCCAGCGGGCAGCAGCCCGCCCAACACAATCGCCAGCACCGCGCCGAGGCCAGCGCCAGCACCGACGCCGACGATGCCGGGATCAGCCAGCGGATTGCGGAACAAACCCTGCATCAGCGCGCCTGATACCGCCAAGGCAGCACCAATCAGCAGGCCCATCGCCAGACGCGGCAGACGGATATTCCACAGGATGACCTGATCGCGGGTAGAAAGCTCGCCCTTCAGCGCCGCATGGGCCAAGTTGGCAAGGTTCAGCCCCGCCGCACCGGTGCCCAACGACAGCACCGACACCACCAGCAGCAGCGCGATTAGCGCACGCAGCATCAAAACCGCCTGCGCCTCACGTGCGCCACCCGTGCTTTGGCTACGGCCTACGGCGAGTGATAGCATCTCAGCTCGCCTGCGGATAAAGCGCATGGTATAGCGCTTTTGCGGCATCTGGGGTGCGTGGACCAAATCCCAGCAGCATCATGCCATCCATCCGCACAATGTTCCCGGCTTGCGCAGCCGGAGTCTGCGACAGCGTCGGATGGGCCATCACATCTGTATTGTCGATTGCCAGATCACCCTCGCGGTCCATCATCAAGATCAGATCGGGGGCGGCGGTCAAAACTGCCTCATCCGTCATCTGCTTGTAGCCCTGAAACCCCGTTGCAGCATTGATGCCCCCGGCCAAGGCGATGATGCCTTCCGCAGAAGACCCCTCGCCCCCCGCCATCACCCGCCCACCTTGCAGCGACAGCACAAACAGCACGCGCTTTTTGTCGGTGACGGCAGCGGCGCGGGTCTCGGCCTCGGTCAGCGCAGCCTGCACTTTTGCAGCCAAGGCGTCACCTTCTGTCTGAAGCCCCAAAGCCTCGGCCACCGCTTTGATCTTGGCAACCACGCCCGCAGGCGTCGGATCTCCCGGCATTCGCAGGAACGGCACGCCCGCAGCCGTCAGTACATCTACGGCGGCGGGCGGGCCCGCGTCCGCTTCAGCCAAGATCAGATCGGGGGCAACCGACAGCACGCCCTCCGGCGACAGCCCCCGGATATAGCCGACATCCGGCAAAGTGGTTATTTCTGACGGATAGGTCGAGGTCGAATCCCGCGCCACCAACAGATCACCCGCTCCCAAAGCCATAGCAATTTCGGTGACCGAGCCGCCCAGCGTCACGATCCGCTTTGCATCCTCAGCCAACGCTGGGGCGGTCAGGGCGACTGACAAGGCCAGCGCCAGACCTGCCCGCAGAGAATTCAGGCTCCACATCACGCCATCTCCGCTTCCAGTACCGGAAGCGCCATCACGAAGGCATCCCAAGCCAGCGGCGGCGCGTCTTTGCGATAACCGAAGATTTGCAGGATCAAGCCGCCCTCGGCATCAAACGCTTCAACCGAGATCGCATCGCCGCGCTGGGTCGGCTTGGTGACGCGCCAAACTTCGGTGATGTGATCGGCGCGCAGATGCAGGTTAAAGCGCGGGTCCATCACGTTGATCCATGGCCCCATCGGCACCACCTTTTCAATCATCCCGCCGTGGATCTGGATGCAGCCCGCATTGCCGACGAAGATCATCAGCGGGATCTTCTGATCAGCAGCGGCATGCAGCACTTGGGTGATCGCATCGCGCGCCACCGGGGCGGCATAGGGTGCACCGACCATCCGGTTCGCCCCCAGACGGTTGAATTTCAACCGCCGCGTCAGCTTCAAAAACTGATGCGTATCGGTCATCGCCTTCCAATCGGCGCGCAGATCGGCCACGCGCGCCGGATCGCCCTTGGGCCCCTCAACGGGTTCACGCGGAACCAGAATCAGCTGATCAGCCTGCTCGGGCAGCCGCAACGTGGCGACCAGAGCATCAAATGCCGCGACATCGGATTCGGGTTTCAGATGTACCTTATGCACGGCATTGCCCGCCGCATCGAACACCTGGATGTTGCGTTTGGGGCCATCTTCGCCCGCCTCGACCACGGCAAATCCGAATTTCCAATGGCTGGGGAACATCCGCATATCAATCTCGGACCCCAGCACCATCGCGGCATGCGGACCTGAGTGGAAATCTTTGTAGACCCCACGCCGCTCATGCACGCAGGACTCATTCCGGGTCAGCGCCATCACATCGCCCAACTCACCGATCAGCGGAAACAAGGCGTCCGGCGTGGCATTAATCGCCGTGGCACTGTGGCCAACATAGGCCGCCACCAGTTCAGCCTCGGTGATTCCCTGCACTGCCGCAAAGTCGCGCGCACGTGCCTTGGTGTTTTCAGCCCGCAGTGCGCGAATCTGTTCGGGAGTATGCGTATGGGTCATGCCAGAATCCTAAGTTTGCAGGGGGCGCGGATCTGGCGGGCATTGGCCGTGGCTGGAGCGCAAGGGTCAAAACATATCTTCAGAGATATACTTGACAGTTATAGTGGGTATTTCTATGACCTTATTCTTGACAGATCAAGTCAGAATATATCTCTGCCCGCCAGCTTGCCCCAATGACGGCAAGGCCAGCCATTCGCAGACCTTAAACAAGGAAAGCCAATGCTGCCTCGCCGCCTTCCCGCCCTGCGCGGTCAACTGCTGTTATCAACCTTTGCGATTGCGCTGATCGCATCGCCCGTTACCGCTCAGGACGCCGTTCAAGATGACGGCGTGTTCCAGATGCTGGGCCGGATCATCTTCGGCGCGGGGACCGCGAAAGTTGCCATCGACACGCCGCAGGCCGTGACGGTGAAGGAACAAGCCGATCTTGACCGCGCCCAGCCCAACACGATGGGCGATGTCCTGAAAGGTATTCCCGGCGCGCAGGCCACCGGGTCTTCGGCGCGACCCTTGGGGCAGGCCTTCAACATCCGGGGTATCGGCAACACCGAGCAAACCGCCTCGGAAGCCCGCATCGCGGTGACGGTCGATGGCGCGCCGAAATTCTTTGAGCAATACCGCTTGGGGTCTTTCTTTGGCGATTTCGAACTGTTCAAACGCGTCGAAGTGCTGCGCGGTCCAGCCTCGTCCACGCTCTATGGCGCGGGCGCGATTGGCGGGGTGATCAACTTCACCACCAAGGACGCCAGCGATTTCATCGAAGACGGCAAAACCACAACACTGCGCTTCAAGGAAAGCTATGCCAGCAACGGCAACATCAACAAGCAAAGCGTGATCTTTGCAACCAAGCAGGGCAATGCCGAATACCTCGGATCGCTGAATTTCTCGAACGGTGGCGAGATCAAGGACGGCAGCGGCACCGCGTTGCCGGGCACTTCGCATGAGAGCATGTCGGGCCTGCTGAAAGGCAAATTTACACTGGGAGAGGATGACGACCAAAGCCTGACAGTGGCCCTGTCGCGCACCGATACCGA
The DNA here is from genome assembly GCA_046590425.1 of Cypionkella sp. Lineage (GTDB taxonomy): Bacteria > Pseudomonadota > Alphaproteobacteria > Rhodobacterales > Rhodobacteraceae > Cypionkella. Next base: position 5,824 of record JBKJTI010000004.1, read on the forward strand.
TCTGGATGACGCTTTGGTGGCGCAGACCGGAGGTGCGGCTGCGGCATTCTTCGGTACTGCCGATATCCATTCCGTCGATGACACGCTGTCGCTGACCTGGAACAGCGGCTTCGCCGCCAATCCGTTGTTGGACCTGACCGTGCAACTGTCTTACACTGACACCTCGGTCGACAAGAGCAACTTCTCGCTGGGTACTGCCTGCGCGCCGGGGCGCAATCAGGTGCTGTGCGATGGCAACTTCGGCTATGCCACGACCACTCTGAAGGTCGAGAACACCGCCGATTTCAGCGCTGGCGGCTGGAGCAACTTCCTCACCACCGGTGTGCAACTGTCGCAGCAAAAGCGCAGCGCGACTTCGCCCGTTGGCCCCTATCTGTTCCACCCGGAAGGCACTGACCGCAAGATCGGTCTCTATGCCCAAGGTGAATTCACCTATCAAGAGCGCCTGACCCTGATCCCCGGCGTGCGCATCGACTTTGGCGATGTCACGCCCGGTGCGGGTCCGCGCAGCCTTGGCGCGGATGATGTCAGCGACACCGCGATCTCGCCGAAACTGGCAGCGATGTACAAGCTGAACGACAATATCTCGCTGTTCGGCTCTATCGCCCGCACCGAACGTCTGCCGACGTTGGACGAGCGCTATTCCAGCGAAGCAGCGAGCAGTTTGCCAGCCCGCTTGATCAGCGCAGATCTGAAAAAGGAAATGGCCGACAGCATTGAGCTGGGCTTTACCGTGCAAAAGCAGGATCTGATTTCTGAAGGCGACAGCCTGCAGTTGAAGGTCACCGGTTTCCACAATGATGTCACCAACATGATTGCCACAACGCCGCGAGTCGCGGGCGGGGCTGCTGTGCCTTACTTCTCAAACATCGCCTCGGCGAAACTTTGGGGGGCCGAGTTGGAGGCCACCTATGATTCCGAATACTGGTTCACCAGTCTGTCGTGGAGCCATGTGCGCAGCAAGGACGGCACCACAGGCCTGACGCTGGCGGATACCCCTGCTGAAAACGTGGCGCTGACAATCGGCGGCAAACTTTCCGCGCAGAATGTCAGCTTTGGCTGGACCGGCTATTACTATGACGACATCACCACCTCATCGGCCACCACCTCGGCTGCGCATTACGACACGCACGACATGTTTGTGAAATGGTCGCCGGAAAAAGGCGTGCTGAAAGGTCTGGACGTGAACTTCGCGGTCGAAAACATGTTCGACAAGACCTACCGCAACAACCTCGCGCTCGATAACGGCGTCGGTCGCAACTACAAACTCTCTGTCGCCAAATCGGTGAGCTTTTAATGCGCAGCCGTTGCGTCCTTATCCTCGGGGTGGGCCTTTTGGCCCATCCTGCGTTTGCGCAAGACCCCGGCTTTGCACAAGACATTGCCGCGGGTCTGACCGTGCCCCATGCCAGCACGGATCTGTTCAGCATCATCCTCTCCGCGCATTGGGTGGTGCAGGCGGTGATGGGGATACTTGCGCTGGCGGCCTTTGCAGCCCTGACCATCATGGTGCAGAAAATCGCCGAGCTGACATTGGCGTTCCGCGCCCTGCGCCGAAGTGCCACAAAACTGACCGCCGCCACCGATCTGCCCGCAGCGGTCCGCGCGATGGCCGCACAGCGCGATCCCACCACGCTGATGGCCCGCGTTGCCTACGACGAATTCGTCAGCCTCGCCGATTTCCCGCCAGAGCCCGGCTATGCCCATGCCGCCCAGCAACGCAGCCGGCTTGCGATGGATCGCATTGAGGCGGGTGCTTTGGCGCGGCTGCGCGCAGGGTCGGGCCTGCTTGCCTCCATCGGGGCCACATCGCCGTTCATCGGCCTGTTCGGCACAGTGTTTGGCATCATGAACGCCTTCCTCGCCATTGCCGAGACCAAAACCACCAGCCTCGCCGTCGTTGCCCCCGGCATTGCCGAGGCTTTGTTCGCCACCGCCATCGGCCTGCTGGCCGCGATCCCGGCCGTGCTGATCTACAACGCCTTGGCACGCCGCATCGCCGCCTTCCGCCGTGGCCTTGCCGATGCCAGCGCCCAGATAGAGCGCCTGCTCAGCCGTGATCTTGACCGCCGCAGCGCCACGCGCTTTGCCAAATCAGCGTGAGATATCATGGCAATCACCCCCAGCACCCACCGCGATGACGACGACGAAGATGCGATGGCCGACATCAACGTCACGCCCTTCATTGATGTGATGCTGGTGCTGTTGATCGTGTTCATGATCGCCGCGCCGCTGTCGACGGTGGATGTGCCGGTGAACCTACCGACCTCCTCCGCCGAAGCCACCCAGCGCCCGGAAGATCCGGTCTGGCTCAGCCTCGCGCCCGATCTGACGCTGACCTTGGGCAACCAGCCTTTGAGCGGAGCCGATCTGCAAGCCGGCCTTGATGCCCAGACCAAAGCCAGGCGCGATGTGCAGGTGTTTCTGCGCGCCGACCGCGTGGTGCCTTATGGCGATCTGATGGCCGTGCTCGATCAGCTGCGGGCGGCGGGCTATCTGAAAGTCGCTCTCGTCGGGCTGCAAAGCAAAGCTGAGCCGCAGGCCACCCCATGAGCCAACAATTCCGCAACTGTCCGGTCTCCTGCCCCATCGCCGCCTTGGCGCAACAGCCGCGCACTTGGGCGAGCTGGGCGCTTTCCGCCACCACCACCGCGCTGATCCTCAGCGCCGCCAGTGCCTTGGCGCTGACCTCCACCCTCGCCCCCAACGTCGATCAGCCGATTTTCCTGACCCTGCCACCCGCCCCCGCTGCCGCCGATACCATGGCCGCGATCTCTGATCCGGCGCCAATCGCAAATGCTGAAGCCCCGACTCCACCGCAGCTTGAGGCCGACGCGCCCGAGCCCATCGCCGAACCCGATCCGTTGCCCGATCTGCCAAAGCCTCAACCCGTGGCCAAAAACCTGCCGAAACCGATAGCCCTGCCCGAGCAGTTGGCCGATGCCAAGCCGCAGATGGATCTGCCTCTGCCGCAACCCGATCCGCTGCCCGCGCCCGACGCCCTGCCAGCAACCGCCGATCCGGTGCCCGTCGCGCCGGAGCACGCAAAGCCAAAAGTTGAGCAGCCAACGCCCGAGAAGGCCGAGACCAAGCCCAAACCGAAGAAGACCACCAAGGCCAAAGCGAAGAAACCTGAAGAACCTGCACCTAAGAAAACCGCCAAGGCCAGATCAGCCCCCGCTGCGGGCGGTGCTGCGGCCCCCGCCAAGGCGGCGAAAGCCGCAGCGCAGGGCCAATCGCCCGCAGCCTATCAAAAGGCGGTGATGAAGAAAATCCGCGGCACCAAGAAGCGCGCCAGCCCCGGCAAGGGCAGCGCCGTGGTGGGGTTTGTGATTGCCTCCAACGGGGGGTTGTCGCTGGTCAAAATCGTGAAAAGTTCGGGCACGGCGGCGCTGGACGCGGCGGCAATGGATCATATCCAACGCGCGGCCCCCTTCGCGCCACCGCCCGCCGGAGCCAAAACCAAGTTCTCGTTCGAGTTTGTCGGGAAGTAACTAGCCCAGCGCGATCAAATGGTTATCCCACTTTGTCGCACTGCGGCTAATCGGTGCCAAACCGTCGCGACCATAGCGCCACATCCCGCCCTGCCCATCGGTCAACCGCAAGCCATTGCCCACTGCCGCAGCGCCAGACACATCGGCACGCTGATCGGTGGCCAGCCACTGACCCGCCCCGTCAAACAGCATTACCACCCCGGCAGGCGCAGAAGTCAGCGCAATCAGATCGCCCGCGCGCGACACCGCAATCGAGCCGGCATACCCCTTCATGGCAAAAGCCTGCGCATCCGGTGGTGGGCAGAGTTGCGGCGCAGCCCCCGGAACCCACAGACCCAGTTGCGCGACGGATTCAGCGGCATCGCCCTCCCATTGCATCGCGAAGGCCACGCCCTCGCCCTGCAACGTCAGATGGCGGATCGAGTTCTGGTGAAACTCCGCCACCAGTTCTACCTGATCCAGCAACTCACCTTCCGGCGACAGCAGTGTCAGATTGGGCCGCATCGTCTCGATATTCAGTTTGGTGCGGTCGCCGGGATCAGTCTCAATCCCTCCGTTCGCCACCACCAAGCGGCCATCGGCCAGCCTGCGTATATCATGTGGGCCGATGCCGTGACTGTCCCATTCGCCGATGCGGGTAAAGTCCGCCGTCTCCCACACCCCAATCCGCCCCGCCGAGCCTGTCGCCACCACTTCCGAGGTCATCATCAGCGCCCCATCGACCGAGAACGCACCATGTCCGTTGAACTGCCGCCCCGTCGGCGGAGTCAAGCGGTGCCGCACCGCCCCCGTCAGACAATCCAGCACCAGCGCAAAGGTGCCAGGCCGACGCGCGAACGCCACCGCCAGCGCCTGCGACGGATGCGCCGCTGCCGCATGGCCCCGCGCGGGCAGGCCGATTTCAAACAGGCTCTCGCCTGCAGCACTCAAGCCATGCAGCACGAATTCATCCCCCAACTTGCCCGCAGCCAGACAAGCCGGAGAACCAACTTCCGCCCAAGACACCCGCGGCAGGCTGGCCGCCGCCAAGCCCGCCAGAAACGCCCGCCGGGTTGCCATCTTAGTCTCCATCCGCCGCGTTAAAGCCGACGCCGACGTCCAGTTCCGGGCCAAGTTCTGCCATGACGGTATCAATCAAGGCACTGACAGCTTGCTGCAGTATCTCAACCTTGAGATGCCCCTGCGGCGTAGTGACCCCTGCGAAGTTCGGATCATCCAGCGTCTCAGCCAGATTGATCGCGCGGTCAAACCCCGCCAAAGTCAGTGGCACATCCGGGGTCATCGTCACCACCATCGTCCGCAGGCTTTGCAGCGACAAAACCACATTGCGCTGGCTACGCCCCGAAGCCACCGCCTCAGCCCGTTCTGGGCGCGGTTTGTCGAACGTGCCCAAAGGGCGGCCAAGCCGTTGATCTTTATCGAACTCCAGCGCCGCCACCATTTGGGTAAACAGGATCTGGCGCACTTCGGGACGGGTCTGGAAGGTGGTGTTGCCCAGATCGCCCGCCGTCAGCACGGTCTTGGCATAGGTGTTGAGCCAGTTGTCGTTGATGATCTTCGCCATACGGGCAAGGTCGAGCGTGGTGGCCTGGATCAGCGCGCAGGGGTCGGCCGGCAAAGGTTCCGCCGGATACAGCAACCGCTCCAACCCCGTCAGCCCACGCGCGGCCACCGACTGATCGGGGAAATGCGCGGGCGTCAGTTGCACCGGATCGCCCAACAACAGCGCGAGTTGCGATTTCGCGCCAGAGGCTTTCGGATCGGGCCAGAACGCAATCGCGACCGACAACCCATCCGCTTCGGCCGGACCAAAGCGCAGGTGCTGGACGCCCAGCCACGCATCATAGGCGGCGCTGAAGGCGGGCTTCAGGCTGTCGGCCTTGCAATCCTTGGTGGCAGCGTCGGACAAAGCCTGCGTGCTGACCGCGAAAGCCGCGTAACCGGGCAAGATATGGTCGGACAAGGTCTGTTCAAAATCCGCCAGCGCCGGGGTGGCGAGGCAGAGGGACAACAGCAGGGGGCGCAGCAGCATGACTACAAACTTTCCAGAAATGCGAGGATAGCGTCGCGGTCGTCTTTCGGCAAAGCCATCACGGCATCACGGCTGGCCTGCGCCTCACCGCCATGCCACAGCACCGCCTCCAGCAAATTGCGCGCCCGTCCGTCGTGCAGATATTCGGTGTGGCCCGAAACTTGCCCAGTCAACCCGATCCCCCACAGCGGAGGGGTTTTCCATTCCGACCCGGTCGCACGACCCTCGGGGCGGTTGTCGGCAAGCCCCGGCCCCATGTCATGCAGCAGCAGATCGGTATAGGGCCAGATCAGTTGAAAACTTTGCTCGGGCTGATCCTTCAGGCGATCCGTGACATATTTCGGCGTATGGCAGAAGGTGCAGCCGGTGTCATAAAACACCTGCTTGCCACGCAATACCTTGGGGTCGTCCACACCGCGCCGCGCTGGAACACCCAGATTGCGCGCATAAAACGTCACCAGATCAAGGCTTTGGTGATCCACCTCTAGCCCATCCCGCACGCCCGGTTCCTGCCCGCTGATCGCCACGCGGCAGGCGTCTTCCACCTTGGTGCAATCGCCCCACGGGTCAGGATGCAGCGAGGTCGCGAGCCCCATATCGCCCGCAAACGCTCCCGCCGATTGGTCGCGGATGCTGGCCTTACCGCCCTTGAAGCCAAACCGCCCCAGCGCAGGCTTGCCATCATAACCGCTCGGCACAATGCTGGCGCGGCCCGAAATCCCATCGCCATCGGAGTCATTTTCATCGACACGCGCCAGAATATCCGCCGCGGGGATCGCCTCCAGCAACCCCAAGCCGATCATCTGGGGTGCCACACGCGGCGACAGCATCACATCCTTTGCCATCGGGCCATAGGCCAAATCCGCTACCGAATAGGCAGGCTTCCGCAGCGACACCGCCGTGCCATCGCCCAAGGTCACCGGATCCTCGGTGTAGTCAATCACCATGCGGCCCTCGGCGGCAACGCCAGTTGAAGCGAAATCCTGAAACTGTCCGCCATAGGTCGGCTCGTCCTGCGTCGCCAGCCAGTCCTTGATCTCGGCAGGATTGCTCCCCCCTGGCACCGACAAACGCAGGAACATCGACACAGCGCTTTCCTCGGGGCCTTGAGGCACGTGCCCGCGTCCGTCTTTCAGATGACAATCTTGACAGCCGCGCGCGTTGAACAGCGGGCCCAGCCCGTCCGAGGCCAAGGTCGAGGCCGGCGACGGCACCCAGGTCTTGGTGAAGAGCGCGTTGCCAAGGTTGAAGTTCATCTGACGGTCAAACGGCATATTGCCCGAAAACTGCGAGAACGCATCCGCCGTGGGCCGCGCCCGCACCGTGGCTGCCCCGCCGGATTTCGCCTCAAACTTCTCAGATTTGCTGAAATCTTTGGGGGCCGCCAGCACGCCTGCAATTCGGGCAGTCTCGGCCTTGGTCCGGGGGATCACGTTCAGCGGTTGACCTTCCGGCCCTTGCGCAAAGGCTTGCCCCGCCAACAGCGGCAGTATCAAAAGGACGCGCAGCATCCGGGTCTTCCCTATATCAGTTGGCAGCTCTGCGGTCGGTTCACCCTGCGCCACTTGCCTACTCAGAGTGGGTTTCGGCGGGCTTTGTCAATCTTGGCTTGCGACCGACAAAGCCTCGTTAAGCCCCGCATTACTGGAACACGGCACCGGGATTATCAAGGCTGTCCGAGCCTTCAATGCTGGTGCCGGTCAGCCCCAAAGTGGTGATCGCGCGTTCGATCGAAGCGGTCTGCGTCACCAAAGCGTTCACGCCGCCCATCACCAAAGCCTCGCCCTCTTTATTGCCCGCCGCCAGCATCTGGTCATAGGCCATACCGCCATCCGACGCCGCCTTGATCGCGCCCAAAGCGGCAACGCTCGCCGCCAGTTCCGCTTTCAACTGCATATCCACCGCAGAGTCCGCCGCCGCGACCAGCTCCGAAATCGAAGCCCCCGACACCACGCTGCCATCAATGCGGGTATATTTGCCCAAGTAGACGTTCTCAATCCCAACACCGTCATAGTAATGGCTGTTGGCGGTGTTGTCCGAGAAGCAATCATGCTCCTCCTCAGGGTCGTTCAGCATCAGGCCCAGACGCATGCGCTGACCCGCAACCTCGCCATAAGACAAGCTGCCCATGCCGGTCAGGATCGCCGACAAAGCCGCCTTCGGATCGCTTTCAATCGTCGCACGCGCAGCGCCGCCCGTGGCCCATTGCCCGGCCATATCGGTCAGATCGCTGACCAGCAGATCGGTCGAAGCCTTCAGATACGCCGCGCGGCGGTCACAGTTGCCGCCGGTGCAGCCTTCACCCTGCACATAATCGGTGAACGGCCGATTGCCCGCCCCCGGCCCGGTGCCGTTCAAATCCTGTCCCCAGAGCAGAAACTCCACCGCGTGATAACCCGAGGCCACATTCGCCTCGATACCACCCGCCTCTTGCAACGTGCCGGAGATCAGTTCCGGCGTGATCGTGGTCGCATCGACCTCCACACCCGAGATGGTAAACTTCGGGTTCGCAATCACGTTCAGCGTCGCGAGATCGTTTTCCTCGGACTTGCCGTAGGACGGGTCGACATAGTCGATCAGCCCCTCGTCCAGTGGCCAGGCGTTGACCTTGCCCTCCCAGTCGTCCACCGCCGCATTGCCAAAGCGGAACGCCTCTGTCTGCATGTAGGACGGACGCGAGGCAATCCATGCCGCGCGCGCCGCTTTCAAGGTATCCTCGGACGGCGCAGCGATCAGCGCATCCACCGCCACTTGCAGCGCTTTCGCGGTGGTCAGGCTATCCTCATACCCCGCCGCAGCAATATCGGCGTAAGTCTTTGCAACCGCTGCCGGATCGGCGGCAAGCGCGGGCTGGACAGCCGAGACGAAAGCTGTGGTGGCAAGCAGGGTCAAGAACGAATTGCGCATACGGGATCTTTCCTAGTGACGCGTGGCTGAAGGGGCGAAATAACCGCCAGTGGCTGAGAGTCTGTGAATGATATCAAGCATCGCGCGGCCGACATATTCGGCGATTTGCACGGCTTCATAGGCGATGTCGGGCGGCAGCATCGTCAGCCCAAAAGTCATCGCATCTTCGCGATCGCCCGCCGTAGCAGCCGCGACCATCTGTGCGAATGCACTTTCATCGCCGCCAAGGCAGGCACATTTCGTGTGGTGGCGCATCAATGGGCGGCGGCCCAACTGCACCATCAGCGTGATCAGATGCGCGAGGTTATTGACCTCTATCGCTGCCTGCTCGGGCCCGAAAATCGCGGTGAAATCTTCGGCAACTGCAATGCGCCCAGCCTCGCCATCGCACCATTGCCGCAGCAGTTGCACCACACCGCACTCCAGCGGCGGCATATCGGTCAGCATCCCCACCGCAGCACCCCCGCGCACCGGAGAGGCAGGGGCGGCTTTCGACGATTTGAACCAAGAATAGCTCATGACTTCCAACTGCCTTTCGAGACTGCACGTTGCAACCAACGCCCTGCCGACAGGTTGGGCCCTGCCGCATTAACTGACGGATTCCCTCGGAAATGTAAATCCGATTCTTTCTGTCGGCTAATCGCGACGGAAGCCCGCTTGACCCTGCCCCGCGCGCCATGCAGTCATGCCACCATGACCCAAAACGCGCTCTGGCAAAACCGCAACTTCCGCCTGATGTTCGCCTCATCAGCCGCCACCAACCTTGGCGATGGCCTGATCACGGTCGCCGTGGCCTGGCTCGCCACCCTGCTGACGCATGATCCGCTCCTGATCGGCCTTGTTGCCACCGCCCGCAACCTGCCGTGGTTTTTGTTTGCCTTGCCTGCAGGGGTGATCACCGACCGCGTCGAGCATCGTCGCCTGATCATCGGCGCCGATTGCCTACGGATCGTGATTTCGGTCGCCCTGCTGACCTTGGCGCTGACGGCCACCCCCGGCACGGGCCCCGTGCTGCTGATGGCCGCCCTATCTTTCGTGTTAGGCAGCGCGGAAGTGCTGCGCGACAACACAGCACAAACTTTCACCCCCTCGGTGGTCGAGAAATCCCAACTCGAACAAGCCAATGGCGCGATGTGGAGCACGGAACAACTCGCAGGCCAATTCGTAGGCCCACCGCTGGCGGGCCTGTTGATCGGCATATCGGTGGCGCTGCCGTTTGGCATTCAGGCAGGATTGCTGGCGGTGGCTGTGGCGCTGACCTTGAGCATGAAAATGCCAAAACGCGTGCAAACCACGCCCCACCTGCCCATGCTCGCCGCGCTGAAAGAAGGTATGCTCTGGCTCAGGCGCGACCTGCCCCTGCGCCGTTTGGCCTTCATCTTGGGCGGCTTCAACTTCATCGGCTACGGTTTCGCCGCCATACTGGTGCTGTACAGCCAGCGCGTTCTTGGCCTCGATGCTTTCGGCTTCGGCATCTTCCTGACGCTTCCGGCCATCGGCGGCCTCGCCGCCACCCTGATCGGCCCGCGCATCCTGCGCCACGTCACCCCCAGATCGGCCATTCTGCTCGGCATGGCCGGATTCACCGCCGCCGCCTTGGTCTTGGCGCTGCAAGCCCCGCTCTGGCTGATCGCCATCTTCATGGTGCTTGATGGCTTTTCCGGCATGCTCTGGAACATCGCCCAAGTCAGCTACCGCCAGCGCCACATCCCCGCGCCGCTGCTGGGCCGCGTCAATTCAGCCTTTCGCTTCATCGGCACTGGTCCGGCAGCGTTTGGAGCCTTCACTTTCGGCTGGCTGATCTCATGGGCGGGTTCGGGGGCCGAGCCTTGGGGCACGGCTGAAGCCGTCTTGCTGCCCTATTGGGTCGCCTTCGCCATCGCCGGGGCACTCACACTCTATGCTGCCGCCCGCCTGCAACTACGATAGCAGGCACGGGATAAAAAAAAGGCCGGGCACAAGGCCCGGCCAGGTCCAACAGGGAGGGTGCTGTGTCATAACCCCGGCACAGCAAGGGGATCTTTTGGCCATCGGGCGGGGAGGACACCCTTTAGCCTGATCCAGAGATAATCACTCAATCAGGCAACAATAAGACCCGTAAGTGACGAAAGCCTTACCCAAAGCGACCAATCCTGACCTTAGGCGACCAGCTTATAGCCGCCACTCTCGGTCACCAGCAGCCGCGCGTTGCTTGGATCGGACTCGATCTTCTGCCGCAGGCGGTAGATATGGGTTTCCAGCGTATGGGTCGTCACGCCCGCGTTATAGCCCCAGACCTCGTGCAGCAGTACGTCCCGCGCCACCACACCTTGTTGTGCGCGATAGAGATACTTCAGGATGTTGGTTTCCTTTTCTGTCAACCGCACCTTCTTGTCCTTGGCGTCGACCAGCATTTTCTGCGCCGGTTTGAACGTATATGGACCCATCTGGAACACCGCATCTTCAGACTGTTCATGGGTGCGCAACTGTGCTCGGATCCGCGCCAACAGCACCGGAAACTTGAACGGCTTCGTCACATAATCATTGGCACCCGAATCAAGGCCTAGAATCGTGTCGCTGTCGGTATCATGCCCGGTCAGCATCATGATCGGGCATTTAACCCCGGCCTTGCGCATCCGGCGGCAGAGTTCGCGGCCATCGGTATCGGGCAAACCGACATCCAAAATCACCAGATCAAACAGACCCGCCTTGACCTTCTCCATGCCTTCCGCGCCCGTGCGACCCTCAAACACGTCGAAATCTTCGGTCATCACCAGTTGTTCGCTCAGCGCCTCGCGCAGATCGTCATCGTCATCGACCAGCAGAATTTTGCGTAACGTTGCCATAGGGGCCTCCATCAGCCGAGCCATTTGCTCTTGGGTAAACACATGCGCCCGCCTCACGGTTCCGGCAAGATTTGCTACAATCGCCTCACGCGCTCGTGTCGCTTGCTTGGGAAATGTTTCAATTCGTTCCAGTTTCGCCTATGTAACCCGCATGAGCCTACGCCCCTCCACCCCCGAAATCCTCGCCCGCGCCCGCGCTGACCTGCGGCTTGGGTTGGCCATCGTGCTGACAGGTGGCGGCCAAGCCAAGCTTTGCGCGGCAGTTGAGGAGTTAACCGCCGACCGCCTTGTCGCTTTGCGCGCCGAGGGTGCGCCCGAATTGGCGCTGACCGCCCGCCGCGCCGAGACGCTGAAGGCGATCCCCTATGACGGCGATCTTGCCCGCCTGCGGGTGCCAGAGGGTGCCGATCTGCGCTGGCTGCGCGCCGTGGCTGATCCTGCCGACGATCTGAACGTACCGATGAAAGGCCCGCTGGTGGCCCTGCGAGACGGCCCCGCCACCCTACACCGCACTGCCATAGCCCTTGCAAAATCCGCGCAACTGTTGCCCGCGATGCTGCTGGTTCCCGTCACTGATGGGCTGGCGCTCGCCACCCGCAACAACCTGACCCTGCTGGCGAACACCGATTGCGCCGACCTGGAACGCCTCGCCCCCCTCGCCCCGGTGGTCTCCGCCCGCCTTCCAATGGCCGCCGCGGCAGCAGGCCGTTTGCACATCTTCCGCCCCGACGATGGCAGCGCCGAACACTACGCGATTGAGATCGGCCGCCCCGACCGCGACAAACCGGTTCTCGCACGTCTGCATTCCGCCTGCTTCACCGGCGACGTTTTAGGCAGCCTGAAATGCGACTGCGGCCCGCAACTGCACGCCGCCCTCGCACAGATGGGGCACGAAGGCGCAGGCGTGCTGCTCTATCTCAACCAAGAAGGCCGCGGCATCGGTCTGGCCAACAAAATGCGCGCCTATTCGCTGCAAGATCAAGGCTTTGACACCGTGGAAGCCAACCACCGCCTCGGCTTTGAAGATGATGAGCGCGACTTCCGCATCGGCGCGGAAATCCTGCAAACCATGGGATTTTCGCAAGTACGCCTGCTCACCAACAACCCGAAAAAACTGGCGATGCTGCAAGCCTGCGGCCTGACCGTGACCGAACGTGTCCCGCTGAAAGTCGGCCAAACCGCGCAGAACCGTGCCTATCTCGCCACCAAAGCCGCCAAATCCGGGCATCTGTTATGAAATCCAGCGACCTGATCCTGACCCCGATGGGCCTGCTGTGCCAAAACCGCCGCTTCCCCTGCACCATCGGGCGCGGTGGTGTCACCGATGACAAGCACGAAGGCGACGGCGGCACGCCCGCAGGCGAACATCGCATCGTCGGCATGCTCTACCGTCCCGACCGCATCGCGCGCCACGCCCTGCCCAATTGGGCCGTCCCCATCCGCCGCAATGACCTGTGGTCCGACGACCCCAACGATTTCGACTACAACCAAATGGTCCGCGCGCCCTACCCCTATAGCCACGAACGCCTGACCCGCGCCGATCCGCAATACGATCTGATCCTGATCACCGATTGGAACTGGGACGACCCCACCCCCGGCGAAGGCTCCGCGATCTTCATTCACACTTGGCGTAGCCCCAGCCACCCGACCGCTGGCTGCATCGGTCTTTCCCGCGCAAGCCTGCTCTGGATCGCCAACCGCCTGCGCCCCGAATCCCGCTTGATCGTCCGGTAACACTTCCCAAAGCGGTTCGAATTTCTTATCCTTACCCCAAATCGGGGGATACGATGGCCAAAGCTGTAAAACCGGACGACCAGATTTTCGCCCTGCGCATGGCCCGCTCTGCCCCCGATCTGTGGCCGATGCTGGATCAGCTTTACGGCCAGCATCCCGCTTACACAAAATTCTGCACCGATCTGAGAGCCGCCATGGTCGAGGGCTGGAAAGACCGCCCCGCCGACCTTAAGCTGCTGGACCTAAAGCGTGATCTGAAACCAGACTGGTTCCAGCGCGCGGATATGGCGGGCTATGTGTTCTACATCGACCGCTTTGCTGGCAACCTGAAAGGCGTGCTCGATCACCTTGATTACTTGGAAGATCTCGGCATCACCTATGTCCATTTCATGCCCTGCTTGAACCCCCGCCCCGGCGATTCCGATGGCGGTTATTCGGTGATGGATTACCGCAACATCAACCCGGCTTACGGCACCCTCGATGATTTCAAAGCGGTTTCAGCCGAACTGCGCAAGCGCGGCATCTCTCTCTGCATTGATTTGGTGTTGAACCATACCGCGAAAGAACACGCCTGGGCGCAGGCCGCAGCCGAAGGCGACAAAGCCGCGCAAGACCTGTACTGGATGTTCGACACCGCCGAAGAACCGCAGGCCTATGCCAAAACCTTGGTCGAGGTTTTTCCCGACAACGCCCCCGGCAATTTCACCCATTACCCCGACTTCGGCAAATGGGTCTGGACCACCTTCAACGAACACCAATGGGATCTGAACTGGTCGAACCCGCTGGTTTTCCTTGAGATTACGAAAATCATGCTCCACCTCGCCAACAATGGCGTCGATGTGCTGCGTTTGGATGCTGTAGCCTTCATGTGGAAACGCCTCGGCACCCGCTGCCAGTCGGAACCCGAGGTACATATGCTGCTGCAAGCCCTGCGCGCTTGTTGCCGCATCGCCGCCCCTGCGGTGATCCATCTGGAGGAAGCCATCGTAAGCCCGCAAGAAATGCTGCCCTATTTTGGACGCGGCAAGCACGACGGGCGCGAGGGCAACCTCGCCTATCACAACAGCCTTATGGTGCAATTCTGGAGCGCGCTTGCCACCCGCGACACCAGCCTGATGACGCATGTGCTGGCCAGCCACTTCCCGGATCGTCTGACCAACGCCACCTATGCCACCTATATCCGCTGCCATGATGACATTGGCTGGGCCGTCACTGACGAAGATGCGAGTGCCGTGGGCATTTCCGGTCCCGCGCATCGCCGCTTTCTGTCCGATTTCTACGAGGGCACGTTCCCCGGCAGTTTCGCCCAAGGTACGCCGTTTCAGGTCAACCAAGCCACCGGAGACAAACGGATTTCCGGCAGCTTTGCCTCGCTCGCCGGGTTAGAGGCCACGGACGATCACGACCGGGAAATGGCCGTGCAACGCATCCTGATGGGTCATGCGCTGATCGCGGCGTTCGGTGGTATTCCGTTGATTTACATGGGCGATGAATTGGCCCTGTTGAATGACCACAGCTATCTGAATGATCCCGCCCATGCCCATGACAGCCGCTGGATTCACCGTCCCCGGATGGATTGGACGCTGGCGGATGCGCGGCATTCCGGCAATTCCGCCTCGTCGCAGTGCTTCCTGGGCACCCAACACATCCTGGCACGCAGGCGGGCGACGCCGGGGCTGCATGGGGCCAATCCGATAAAGATCGTGCAAACCGGGAATCCTACCCTGTTTGCGGTGCAGCGCGGCGCGGCAACTGGGCCGATTCTATGCCTGTTCAACTTTTCGCATCACTGGCAGCATGTCTCGGGTGGATGGCTGCAAGGGCACAGCATCACGCATTGGCACGATGCTTTGTCAGATCAGATCGTGACGCTGCACGGCGATTATCTGGCGCTGCCGCCCTACGCGCGGGTTTGGCTGACTTAAGCGTAAGCGCGAGCCCCGAAAATCGCAGACCCCACCCGCACATGCGTCGCCCCCGCCGCAATCGCGGCTTCAAAATCGCCACTCATCCCCATCGATAGGCCCGACAGACCATTGCGCGCGGCCATCCCGGCCAAAGCGGCAAAATGCGGGGCCGAATCCTCACCCTCGGGCGGGATGCACATCAATCCAGCCACAGCCAAATCCATCGCGCGACAGGCAGCAATAAAACCATCGACATCATCGGGCAAAACCCCGGCCTTTTGCGGCTCGGACCCGGTATTCACCTGCACGAACAACTGCGGACAAGCGCCGCGCGCCTGCGCCAGCTTTGCCAGTTTCTCGGCCAAAGATGCCCGATCCACCGTGTGAATCGCGTCAAACAACTCGACCGCCAGCTTGGCTTTGTTGGTTTGCAGCGGCCCGATCATATGCACCTGCACTGGGTCGAGCGCGGAGCCAAATTCAGCCCGGAAGCCCGGCCATTTCGCCTGCGCCTCTTGCACATAATTCTCGCCAAACAACCGATGACCCTCGGCCAGC
Source organism: Cypionkella sp. (assembly GCA_046590425.1). Taxonomy (GTDB): domain Bacteria; phylum Pseudomonadota; class Alphaproteobacteria; order Rhodobacterales; family Rhodobacteraceae; genus Cypionkella. The sequence continues at coordinate 21,281 of JBKJTI010000004.1, forward strand.
ACAGCGCGCACACGCGCGTCAGGCTGCACCTTGCTGACCGCGATCAGCTGCACCGCGCCGGGCACCCGCCCC
>JBKJTI010000020.1:0-6932 GCA_046590425.1 Cypionkella sp.
GCGGGCAATCCAACCTTTTCAAACTTTTAACTTGGAGTGCGCCCGCAACAGGGCTATAAGATACCTACTGCTCGATAGGTTTCTTGCCTGTATGAAACCTGCCTCAATAACTTAACGCCCGCTTCGTGCGGGCGTTTTTTTTGGCAGTTTTGGTTTCCCTTTGCAGATGCAGCATGTAGCCTTGCCGCAGCAAAAGGGGGGCAGCATGCTTCAGGGAAAACGCGCGATCATCACCGGCTCAAACTCTGGCATCGGTCTGGGTGTGGCCGAAGAACTCGCCCGCGCAGGCGCAGATGTGGTGCTGAACAGCTTCACCGACCGGGCGGAAGATCATGCACTCGCCGCTGATCTGGCGGCGCGGCATGGAATTGCGGCCAGCTACATCGCCGCTGATATGTCGAGGGGTGCAGACTGCCGCGCGCTGATCGAAAAAGCCGGCGGCTGCGATATTCTGGTGAACAATGCAGGCATCCAGTTTGTTGCCCCGATTGAGGATTTCCCCCCCGAGAAATGGGACCAGATCATCGCGATCAACCTGACCTCGGCCTTCCACACCACCGCCGCCGCTTTGCCCGGTATGCGCACCAAAGGTTGGGGCCGCATCGTTAACATCGCCTCGGCACACGGCCTGACCGCCAGCCCGTTCAAATCCGCTTATATCGCCGCCAAGCATGGCGTGGTGGGTCTGAGCAAAACCGTGGCGTTGGAGACCGCAGGCCAGGGCATAACCTGCAACGCGATCTGCCCCGGCTATGTGCTGACCCCTTTGGTCGAAGCGCAAATTCCCGATCAGATGAAAGTCCACGGCATGGACCGTGACACCGTGATCCGCGAGGTCATGCTTTTGCGCCAACCCTCGCGCCAATTCGCCACCGTTGAACAGATCGGCGGCACCACGGTCTATCTCTGCTCGGCAGCCGCAGACCAGGTCACCGGCACCACGATCTCAGTCGATGGCGGCTGGACGGCATTGTGAACAGTAGGGTGCGTGCTTGCACGCACCGCCCAAAGGTTAACGCAAGATGAACGCCATCCATCTAAGTCCTTGAAAACACATAAACCGACACCCTGTCCACGCGTGGACAGCCTGCTACCGCGCCGCAATCGCCGCCAAGGTTTCTTTCGGCTGCGGATAGACCAGCCCTGCAGAGACGATCATCTTCACCGCTTCATCCGCCTTCATATCCAGAAAGATCACGTCGCGTTCCGGCACGAACAACAGCATCCCCGAGGTCATCGGGGTCAACCCGACAAACACCGCCACCATCGGCGTCCCCCCCGGCAGCTTTGCGGCAATCTCGCCCTTCGGGGTCGTCGCCACCATCCCCACCGCCCAATAGCCCGCACGGGGAAATTCAACCAGACAGGTCCGATCGAAACTTTTCTCAGACTTCGCAAAGAACGTCTCAGTGATCTGTTTCAACCCGGAATAAACTGAACGCACCAGCGGCACACGGTCCACCACCGTCTCGGCCCGCCGCATCACCGACCGCCCGATCAACCCGCGCGTCAGCCAGCCGACCACGGCGGTGAACACCAGAAACACCAGCACCCCTACGCCGCGCACCGGAAAATTCACCTCGGGTCCGAACCAGCTGTGCAGGAAAGCTTCGGGCTGATAATTGGTGGGGATCAGCGGCAGAATCCAGCCGTCGATATAACCGATCACCCCCCAAACGACATAGATCGTCAGGCCGACCGGCAGCACCACCACCAACCCGGTGAGGAACGAGGCGCGGAAGCCAGCAAACATCGAGCGGCGCGGGGCAGGGTCAGCCATGGAGTCTCCTGAGTTTCACGGCAACCTAAGCAGCCGTCTGCGCCATCACAATGGTCTTACCCGCGCTGCGCCACAATTTCGCGCGCAATCGCCGCCCCCAGCCGCGCGTTGTTCAAAACAAGGGCAATGTTGGAGGTTAGCGAGCGACCAGCGGTCAACTCGAAGATGCGGTGCAGCAGAAAGGGTGTGACTTCTTTTGCAGCGATACCTTGGGCGTCGGCCTCGGCAAGCGCTTGCTCAATCGCCGGGTTGATTTCTGCACGCGGGATTTCGTCTGCCAGCGGGATCGGATTGGCCACCAACTGCCCCCCGGGCAGGCCCAACCGCGTCCGCATCAGTTGCGCCGCTGCGATTTCGGCCGCCGTATCCATCCGCAGCGGCGATTTCAGGCCCGAATCCCGCGACCAGAACGCCGGAAACGCGTCCTGGCCGAAGGCGATCACTGGCACGCCTTTGGTTTCGAGATATTCCAGCGTTTTCGGCAGATCGAGGATGGCTTTCGCCCCCGCTGCAATTACCGTGACAGCAGTTTCGCCGAGTTCCGGCAGGTCGGCCGAAATATCAAACGACAGTTCCGCCCCGCGATGCACGCCGCCAATACCTCCGGTGGCGAAAACGTCGATACCCGCCAGCTTTGCGCAGATCATCGTCGCGGCCACGGTGGTCGCCCCAACAGCCCCTTTCGCAATACAGGCGGCAATATCGGCGCGCGAAATTTTCATCACCTCCTGCGCTTGCCCCAAAGCATCGAGTTGTTGATCGGTCAGCCCGATCAGAATCCGCCCATTCATCACCGCAATCGTTGCAGGCGTAGCCCCATGCGCGCGAACTTCGGCCTCCACCGCACGGGCGGCTTCGACGTTCTGAGGGAACGGCATGCCATGGGTGATGATGGTGGATTCCAGCGCCACAATGGCGGTGCCAGCGGCACGGGCGGCGGCGACTTCGGGTGAGAAGGTCAGCAAATCGAGGGTCACGACGGTTGTTCTCCTGAAACATAGGTGGCGGCGGCAGCCAAGGCAGCGGCAAGTGCGGCCTCACGCGGGCTGCCTTGGCGTTCGGCGACGATATGGGCGGCCATGAAGGTATCGCCTGCTCCGGTAATTCTGGTGACCATGACGGGCGGCGGTGGGGCGGTGATCACGCCTGCCCCCTTTCGGCCTTCAGCGCAGGCTTTGCCGCCATTGGTCACCAGCACATGCGCGGCGCCATGCGAAAGCAAGCCCTCGGCGGCATCAAAGGCCGTCTCATAGCGGGCATGGCCGATCAGCCCGGCTTCTTCGAGATTCACATAAAGCGTGGCGCGGGGGTGGTTCAACAGCGGCAGCAGACGCTCGGCCTTACCGGGGCTGGCGGGGGCGACGCGCAGGTCAGCAAGGGCAAACAGCGGCGAATGAGCAATCTCGGACAGAAGTGCGACTGTGAGGTTGCCGTCCAAAGCCACCATGCCGGACCAAGGCGCATCTGCCGATCCCAAGCGACCATCGGCGAGCGGCCGCAGTATCTTATCCCCCGCCGCTTCCAGCGAATGGGCGTCGGCAATCGCTGCGATCAGACCATTCGCACCCTCAATCGCCATATAGCGGTCGGTCGGCAGGTCTTCTGATCGGTAGAGGTGATCTGTCACCATGCCCATGCGCAGGCAAGCCGCGATCAACTCATGGCCTTCCTCGTCTTGCCCCACGGCAGAAAGCAGGGCAGGGGTTAGCCCAAACCGGCTGAGCGTCATCGCGATATTCATCGCAACGCCCCCCGGCAACCGGGTGATCCGCCCCGGCACGTCCGAGCCAAGCCGCATCGCGATGGACGAGCGGCCGATGATGTCCCACAGCACGGAACCGATGCAGAGAATGTCAGGTGTCATAGCGCCGTCATCGCAATCTTGGCCAAGAGTTTCAAGTCTGCCATTTGTTCCTAAACACATCAGGCCCCGCCTGTCTGCTGCGGCAGGATTAGGTCCATGCCGGAAGATTGCTGCTATTGCACGACTTTCTTTCTGCGACAGCGGCAGGGGATTCATGGTAAACTGCGCCATTCTATCTAAAGCAAAGGGGGCCGACATGCACAGCAAGTCTCGTCATCTGCTGACCGGTATTGGCGATCAGATTTTCCTGACAGATGGTGGTATGGAAACCGTGATGGTGTTTCACGAGGGGATTGATCTTCCGCAATTCGCCGCTTTTACCCTGTTGGACAGTGCGATCGGCCGCGCGGCGCTGACAAAATATTACACCGCGTTTCTGGATGAGGCCGCAGCGCAGCGCGCGGGATTTATCCTTGACACCCCGACCTGGCGGGCCAGTGCTGGCTGGGGGCAGGTGATGGGGCTGACGCCCGAGCAGATTGACACGATCAATCACGAGGCCGTGGCGCTGGTGCAGGGCTTGCGGGCAGATCGTCGGCCCCAGCATCCACCAATTCAACAGCCGCCGATCCTGATCAACGGGGTGATCGGGCCGCATGGCGATGCCTACGCGCCCGAACAAGTGCTCTCCCCCGAAGCCGCGCAAACCTATCACCGGCGTCAGGTTGCGGTGCTGTCAGCCTCTGGCGTCGATCTGATCAGCGCCATGACGATTTCCTCGCATGGCGAGGCGATCGGCATCGCCAAGGCAGCAGATGAGTTCGATCAGCCGGTGACTTTGTCGTTCACGGTGGAAACTGACGGTCGGTTGGTGTCTGGCATGAGCCTGGCCGATGCCATTCATCGCACCGATGACGCCACCGATGCAGCACCGCTGTGGTATGGCATCAACTGCGCCCACCCCGACCATTTTCGCGATATTCTGCGCGGCGATTGGGTCAACCGGATCGGTGCGGTGCGGGCCAATTCTTCACGCCGCAGTCATGCCGAGCTTGATCAGTCGACCGAACTGGATGATGGCGATGTCTCTGAACTGGCGCAGGACTATCATCAACTGTTGCACATGCTGCCGGGGTTGCATGTTGTGGGCGGTTGCTGTGGCACCGATCTGCGCCATGTCGCAGCAATCGGGCGCAGTTGTTTGCATCATAAGCACTAGCCGGGTCGGGGTTTTGCGATACTATCTGCTTGCAACCCGCCAAACCCTGCCCTATACGCGCCGGACTTCACAGGTGAGGCTTGGGCTTTGCGGGGAGAAATCCCGTAAACTCCGCCGGTTGGATCGCAAGATCTAAGACAGCTTCGCCGAGGATTAAACCGGAAAAGGATAAGACATGGCTCTTCCCGAGTTCTCCATGCGTCAGCTGCTTGAAGCAGGCGTTCACTACGGCCACCAGACCGCACGCTGGAACCCCAAAATGGGCCCGTATATCTACGGCGACCGCAATGGCATCCACATTCTCGATTTGACGCAGACCGTTCCTTTGCTGGATCAGGCGCTGAAAGTCGTGCGTGACACCGTCGCCAAAGGCGGCCGTATCCTGTTCGTCGGCACCAAGCGCCAGGCCCAAAAGCCGGTCGCAGAAGCCGCAGAGCGTTGCGCACAATTCTACATGAACCACCGCTGGCTGGGTGGCACGCTGACCAACTGGAAAACCGTTTCCCAGTCGATCGCACGTCTGAAAACCATTGACGAACTCTTGGGCGCAGGCGGCGAAGGCCTGACCAAGAAAGAGCGTCTGATGATGGAACGCGACCAGTCCAAGCTGCAAGCGTCGTTGGGCGGCATCCGTGAAATGGGTGGCACCCCGGATCTGATCGTTGTCATTGACGTGGGCAAAGAAGACCTCGCGATCCTTGAAGCGCAAAAACTGGGCATCCCGGTTGTCGGCATCGTTGACACCAACAACTCGCCCAAAGGCGTCACCCACGTGATCCCCGGCAACGACGACGCGGCGCGCGCGATCCAGCTTTATTGCGAGCTGATTGCTAAAGCTGCTCTCGACGGTATGTCGGCCCAAATGGGCGCCGCTGGTATCGACCTTGGCGCTTTGGAAACCGCACCGGAAGAAGAAGCCATCACTGACGCCTGATCCGGCTTTACGCGACTGATACACGGCGGGGATACGGCTCAGGCCCGGTTCCCGCCGCACTCATTTCTTGAATTTCAGGAGACTGAACATGAACGTAACCGCTCAAATGGTTAAAGAACTGCGCGACAGCACCGGCGCAGGCATGATGGACGCGAAAAAAGCCTTGGTGGAAACCAATGGCGATATGGAGGCGGCTGTCGATTGGCTGCGCACCAAGGGTCTGGCGAAAGCCGCCAAGAAAGCCGACCGTGTGGCCGCTGAAGGTCTGGTTGGCATCGCCGTTTCCGGCGGTCGCGGCGTCGCGGTTGAGATCAACTCGGAAACCGACTTCGTTGGCAAAAACGCCGACTTCCAGGCGATGGTGCATAACATCACCAAAACCGCCTTCCGCGCGCACAACGTGGAAGAACTGAAAAACGCTGACCTCGCTGGCCAGCCGGTTCACGTTGTGATTTCCGAAGCTGTAGCGACCATTGGCGAGAACATGAACCTGCGTCGTATGGCCTCGATAGAAGGCGATCACGTCGCCGCCTACGTTCACAACTCGGTTGCTGACGGTCTGGGCCGCATTGGCGTGCTGGTTGCGATCAAGGGCAGTGAGCACACCTTTGCCAAGCAAGTTGCAATGCACGTTGCAGCCACCAACCCGCTCGCACTGTCCGAAGCTGATCTTGACCCGGTTGTGGTCGAGCGTGAATTGGCGGTGCAAACCTCCAAAGCTTTGGAAGAAAACGCAGCCTCGGCCAAGCCGAAGCCCGATGCGGTTATTCAGAACAACATTATTCCCGGCCGGATGAAGAAATTCCTCGCCGAGAACACCCTGATGGGCCAGATGTTCGTGATGAACCCGGACATCACCGTGGCGCAGGCCGCGAAAGATGCCGGCGTTGAAATCCTCGGCTTCGTCCGTATGGGCGTTGGCGAAGGCATCGAGAAGAAAGAGGAAGATTTCGCAGCCGAAGTTGCGAAAATGGTTTCGGCCTGATCTTTTCGACAGACTTTAGGGCAGGGGGCTGGTGGCAACACCGGCCCCTTTGCTTTTGCGGCGGTGCAACACCTAAAGCCGTGACATGTAAAAAAAGACGGCACAGCTCCGGGGGCTGTGCCGTCCTGCGCCGCACCACGGGGATGAGGGTCAGCGCAACGTTTGGCACCGCGGGCTGAATAAGCCGCAACGCCAGTCTGGGGCAGGGGG
>JBKJTI010000108.1:0-39376 GCA_046590425.1 Cypionkella sp.
GCTGCATCTGGCAAAAGTGCCAAGGATGCCGACGGCAGAGGAAATGCAGGGCCATGGCCGCCGCTTTCCGCCGAACCATCTGCACGACAGCTGGATGGATTATCTGTATTGGGATGCAGAGCTGGACGCTTAAGGGCGCATCCGCGGGCTGATTGAAAAACGACCCATAAAACTCACAAAACTGGCCGGCGCTGGACGGGGCGGCACAGGTGATCCAGCAACGGTTCGACGAGTTGGACGGTGATCGCTACGAAATCCTGACCCCGGCTGCTGAGGCGCTGTCGGCGCGCTATCCGCTGGCCACCACGCTGGCCTTGCGGGCGATGATCGACTTCACGCTGAACGCCGGAAGATCGGTCCGCTACCAACATACGGCACTACACCTGGCGGAGTGTGATGCGCTGGTCAGCCAGATCGAGGACTTCGCGACTTTCGAACCGCATGCCAGCTATGTTGCACGCCTGAAGCGCGAGCATGGCCGCAAGTCCGGCTTCTGGGGGCATTTTGCATGAGCCTTCGTAAAGGAGATTGTTCATGCTATTGACCCTGCTCGTTTTCCTCGGGTCGATCCGCGACAGCATACCGCCGCGCCCGGCCCGGTTGGGCTTGCGCGTGGCGCGGGCCGGCGTGGCCAGGCTTGCGACCGACGGCCATGACGCCGTTCTGATCGACCCGCTGGACTTCGATCTGTCCGGACCGTTCAAGCCGCATTTTTCGTATGCGAAGGGAAAAGCGCCCCAAGCCCTGGAAGATCTGGCACGGAAGATCAACGCGGCCGATGGCTACGTGATAGTCAGCCCCGAATACAACCACTCCATGAGCCCGGCCCTTGCACATCTGCTGAACCATTTCGGCAGTTCGCTCTATTCCTACAAACCAAGCGCAATCGTGACCTATTCCGCCGGCCAATGGGGCGGGGCGCGGGCTGCGGTAAACAAGCGCACGTTCCTGTCGGAGTTGGGCTGTCTTCCGGTTTCGGCGATGATCCATCTTCCCAAGGCGCAGGAAGTGCTCAATGAAGCGGGTGGTTACGAAACGGATGTCGATGCTGCCCAGTGGGATGAATACCTTTGCCGCACCTTCGCCCAACTGGTGTGGTGGGCGCTTGCGGCCCGACGTCAGCAGCGCAGACCAACCCGCCGCATTCGCGCGCGACCCGTCGCAACGCAATGCGCCTTGATGTCGGGCAAAGTCTGGGCCGATACTGTCGAACGGCAGCCGCAACTTCGCTGATGCAGGTGCTTGAATAGATGGGGTAGTTGCCGTCTAGCGCCCTTTCGGTGGGGCGTGTGTATGGCAACCACCCCATCTACTCAACCTGATCACTTGCATGATTTTGACAGACTGAAGAGACGGCCGATCAAGCGGCTTCTATTGGCAAGGTCACAACAGCCTCAAGCCCGCCTTAGAGGCGGTTGCGCAGTATGACGGTCCCGCCATGCGCCTGAATGATAGTCCGGGCGATGGCGAGACCGAGGCCGACGCCACCCGTATCGCGGCTGCGAGATCCTTCAAGGCGCACGAAGGGTTCAAAGACAGCTTCAAGCTGATCATCGGGCAGGCCAGGTCCATTGTCCGCGATGGGTGCTTCAGCGTCACCGTAGCGAACCGCATTGTCGAACAAGTTGCGCAGCGCGCGGTTCAGCGCCTGTGGGCGGATGGTCACATATCCCGGCGCGGCGACCGCCACGTGACAAGCCTTCTCTATGAGGCGGCAATGGTCATTCTTACCCGCAGGCAGGCTGACAGCGACCTGCGGACATGGGGGCTGAAACTAAAGGAGCGCATCGGCTTCAAGCGTGCTGCCGTCGCCGTGGCCCGAAAACTCGCAGTCATAATGCATGTCATGCTCCGGGCCGACACCTCCTTGGTGCGGATTGCAAAGACTGCAGCCTGAAACGTCACCAATAGCGCTCAAGCCGCGAGCGCGCCAAAGCATACCTGCCGGCACGAAGGCCGAGCCATTCCGCTGATCGAGTTGCACCAGCTCAAACAGCCGAGCGCGTAACGCACATTGGAAGGCTCCTCCGCGAAGATCCATCATGCGGCGACCGCCGTGTCGATCGCGAAGACGACCCTGACCCGGCAAACGTTTCGACTGTGCGCACTCGGAGCCTAGGGCGCATTGGTCTCGCGCATGACCTGAAGGCCGCCACTGCCGTCCAACCCCCGGTGGTACAAAGAAAATGCTTGCAATTCTGGCTGCGATTAGACGAATCGACCACCAACCCTAGAATTCAAATGACCTTGCACTACGGGCGGCAACCACAGAAGTTGCTAGAGAACGTGGTCACGTCAAAAGGTGTTTAGCACGGACGCCCACCCCGTCGCCGGTCCTCGCGGGGATCGGCATCAGGGTGACCATACCAGAGCGAGACACACAAGATGATCAGTCGCAGGATGATTGGTCTTTCATTCTACAGTAGTACAGCAGCTTCAAGAAACGCTCCGGGGTATGCCGCGCACAGCGCTATGGCATCTGCCTTGTCGCCGAACAGACAGGCGGCGGTTGAAAGTGCGTCAGCCACCGCCGCAGAACTTGCGGATACGGTAATGCTGCGCCAGCGTGATAGGACCGGGCGACCAGTCGCGGGATCGAAGATATGGCTGGTCACACCATCGCCACCGAAGGTCATGCCGCGGGGCGCAGACGTTGCAAGGGCGCGGTTTTGCAAGGCCAGCCTGCCGCCTTCAGCCAACTGGATAGGCCAACTGCCGTCCGGCAGCGCAATCATTTCCCCGGTATCGATCAAGGCACGGCTCAGGCCATTGCTAGCCAGCAATGCGGCCACGCCATCGGCGATATAGCCTTGCGCGATGCCATTCAGGGTCAGCGCCATACCGCGACGAAGGGTGATCGCGTCCGAGGCAAGGGTCACGCCGTCCCAGCCGACATGAGCCTTCAGTTCGGCGCGTTGGGCAAGGGTGAGGGAACTGCCAAGCTCCAGCATCCTGGCCTCAGCTTGCCAGAGCGGCTGGATCGTCGGGTCAAAACGCCCTCGGCTGGCGCGGTGAACCGATCCGGCAAGGGTAAGGCAATCCAGCAGTTCGAACGGTGGCGCGGAAAGGAAGCCGTCGCGGTTGAGATGCGACAGGGCCGAGTCCGGCAGATAAAGGCTGAAGATCGCTTCCAGCCGCCGGATTTCGTCCATCGCCATCGCCGCGACGCGGGGGGCGTCGGGGTGATACAGGCGCAGGGTTACGGTTGCACCCAGAGCAATGCCTGTTTCGACATGCAGGTCTTGCGTGTTCGGCATGGCCATCGAGGGTGCGAAAGCGGCGGCAGAAACAGCGATGAAGCGGCGGCGGGTCAGCATGGGTCAACCTTCGGGTTAGTCGGTGAGTGCTCTCAGGCGGCGGGCATAATCATCGTGGCCTGTGGCGGCGTCGGAACTGGGGGGCGCGATGGCGCTGTCGGGGATCGCGTCAAGTGCCATGACAACGCCGCCGTGTTCTTGTGCAAACGCCTGCGCCGCGGCAAGGCTAGAGAAAGGCACAACCTCGGGCGCCCCCATCCCGCCCTCGACATCTGCGCCGACGACATACTGCGCGGTGCGCCCATCGGTCCAGTTTTCCGCGCCCGGAACTGCCCAGGTTGCGCCCGGCGCGCCCATGTCACTGACGTAGATCGCCAGGACCGGGTGGCTTTGTTCCGGCAGGCGCAGGTAGACCACCAGATCGCTGACCTGGCTGAAGAACAAGGGCGCCCCGGGCAAGCCTTCAAGGTGCACCTGACCCTTGGGGCCCTCGTGCTCAAGAAGGTTCATCTGGCAGAAGTGGCCGACAGTTTCCGGGTTCAGGGCCAGCGGGTCGGTGTTCTGGGCCCGTTCTTCCTGGCAAGCGGTCAGCAGAAAGACCGAAAGAAGCGCGCGTTTCATGGGGTGACCTTTCGGAATGCGGCTGCGGCCAGCGCCAGCGCCGCTAGGGGCCAGACAAGGATCGACGACAGCGAATGCCAAAGCGGGATGGCGTCGGCCGCCCCGCCCACGCCTGCGGCGGCGGCTGTGGCGCCCGAGGCGGTGAGGTTGAAAAGCCGGAACGCGTCGGCGGGGTTCACGATCAGCGCCACAGGAAAAGCCTTGGTCGTGAACCAGCCGCCATTGTCGGCCACGATCGCGGCCAGAAGGCCGATGTCGTAAAGGACGACAAGGCCCAGCCAGAGGCCAATGGCCAGCCCGGCGGCACCCGAAGGGCGACGCGAGAGCGAGGACAAGGCATAGCCCGCGCCAAGGAAGGTAGCCCCCAGCAGGATCGATGACCAAGACAGCCGCCAAAGCGCCGGCAGTCCCTCTACCGCGTTTTGGTCGGACCAGATCGCCACGCCCGCCGCCAGCCCATGCCCCAGAAGGACGGCAAGGGCGAGGATCGCCAGATGGGCGACCAACTTGCCGATCAGCACCTCTTCCCGCGCGATGGGATAGGCCAGGGCGAGGGACAGGGTGCCGCGCTCGGCCTCACCTGCGATGGCGTCGAAGCTGATCAGAAGCGCAAGAAGCGGAATCAAATAGACCGACAGCGAGGTCAACGAGGCGACAGTGACGGAAAGCCGGTCAACTCCAAGCCCCCCGGTGGGGGCCGATCCGGCCAGCGACAGGACCAGCGAAAAGACTGCCATCAGGACAAGCGCGATTGTGACCCAGCGGTTGCGCAGGGCAATGCGAAATTCGGTGGAAGCGGTGGAGAGGATACGTTTCATGGCGCGGCCCCCCGGCTGAAATGGCTGTAAAGATCTTCGAGACTAGGGGGCAGAACGTCCAGATCGGCCACCTTGTCGCCAAGGTCTGTGATGCGTCCAAGGGTCTGCAGCTTGTCCGATTGCATGCAGGTAAGGTGCAGCGCGCCATCGACCATGATCGCCCCGGGCAGGCTTGCCGCGATGTCGGCTGCATACCCGTTGCGGGCGGTGACATGCAGGTTGACCGGCAGATCGGCACGGCGTCGCAGATCAGCGAGCGAGCCTTCCGCAACAACTCGGCCCTTGGAGAGGATCACGATCCGGTCTGTCCGCGCCTCAACCTCGGTCAGGGCATGGGATGACAACAGGATCGAAGCGCCCTGTGCGGCAAGGTCGTCAAGAAGCACGTAGAACTCTCGCCGCGACACAGGGTCAAGACCAGATGTGGGTTCGTCCAGCACAAGAAGGCGCGGATGGCCGATGAGGGCCTGGGCAAGGCCAACGCGCTGGCGCATCCCCTTGGAATAGGTCCCGATCCGGCGGCGTGCGGCATGGGCCAGACCGACCACTTCCAGAAGGCCCATGGCAAGTTGCGGGCGTTCACCGCGCAGCGCAAGGTAATGGCGGATCTGTTCCTCACCCGTCAGGGCGGGGTGGAAAGCCACGTTTTCCGGCAGGTAAGCCACCGCCCGGCGGGCAGCATTCGACCCGGGCGCTGCGTCGCATATCGTGACATTGCCGCCCGTCGCCGGGATCAGGCCCAGAATGATCTTCATCAGCGTCGATTTCCCGGCACCGTTATGGCCCAGAAGCGCCACCCTTTCACCGGGTGCGACACAGAGGCTGACCCCAGTCAGGGCCGCCACCTCGCCAAATCGCTTAGTGAGATCCGAGATCGTCAAGGTCGATGTCATCGTTTGTACCTTTGGTCCAGCGCCCTGCAACCTCGGCCTCAAAGGCCGCAATGGTATCGGGAACGGGAATGGTTATGGGCTTCATCAAGGGGTGGCTGTCGGTCACACCGCCCGGCATGATGGCAGGGAAGGACGACTGCGACCAACGGATGAGTTGCACGGCAGGGGAGCCAATCAGAAGTGCAGCGGCGGGCTGCGACCAGAGGATGTGATCCATCAGGTCATTTGGCCGAAAGACGCCATCGGCGATGACATCACCGTTCAGATCGAAGGCGGGATGGTCGGACCAGAAGTTGCCGCGCCCATCATGGCTCCACTCCATGTGGCGGGTGCCGACGTATTTCACCTGCTCCTGATTGCCGAGGAAAGCATTTTCGGTCAGAAGGTTGCGCTCGGACCCAGCCGTAAAGTGGATGCCGATGCCACACCCTTCGAACCGATTCCGGAAGATCAGGTTCTTGTGGGCATTATAGATGAAAAGGCATTTCTTGGTGCCACCGCGCACCAGATTTCCCGCCACATCTGCCCCGTTGGCAAAGTTCAGCATGACCCCGTGTTCGCGGTCGCCAAGGCTGAGGTTGTCCTTCACCACGACGCGGTCGGAGAACATGATGGCAAAACCCAGATGGTTGCCGATGCTCACGTTGCCTGAAACTTCGCTGTCGTGGGTGTACATGTAGTGGACGGCAAACCGCAGGTCGCGGAAAAGGTTTCCCCGGTAAGTGCCCTTCTTCGAGGCATTCGAGAATATCCCGTCGCGGCCGTAGCGGACGGTGTTGCCTTCGATCACGGTGCCGGGGCTGTTCCAGACATAAAATGCGTTGCCGCGTTCGTTCATCCGTTGATTTTTGCGGCCTTCGACCAGATTGCTCCGCACGATGCTGTCATGCCCGCCGTGCACATCGACGCCGTGCAGATTGTCGGTCAACCGATTGTCTTCGACGCGCGTGCGGTCGGCACCCTTGACGATCTTGATGCCGGAATCGATCTCGGTGTGGTCGGCGCCGGACCCGGTAACGTGCAGACCGGTCAGCACCACGTCATCGCCGGTGATGGTGATGACCGTGCCCTGCCGCCCCCCGTCGACCGTTGCACTGCCGTCGCCTTGCAAAGTCAGGGTCCGGTCGATGGTAACGGGGCCAAGATAGGCCCCGCCAGAAAGCAGCAGCACTTCGCCGGGGTCCGCCCCGGCGATGGCTGCAGCCAATGTACCTGAGCCCGGCTCGACATGCACCTGCCCCGCCCAGAGGGGCGTTGAAAGCAAGGCAAACAGGGCAATCAGGCGCGCGCGCATTGGTTTCAGGCCCCCGAAGGTTCTACAAACATCCGGCCGCGCATCTCCATGTGCAGGGCGTGGCAGAACCATTGGCAGTAATACCAGTAAACCCCGGCCTGAGCCGCGATGAAGGTGATCGATGCCGTTGCCTGCGGCCCAACTTCCATCGCCACGCCATGATTTCCAAGCGTGAAGCCGTGGGTCAGGTCGTCGATGTCATCCAGATTGGTGCAGATCACCGTGACCTCGTCGCCTTCCTTTACAGTGAAGGTTTCGAGGGAAAACGCGGGCGCCTGGCTGGTCATGTAGACACGAACCTTCTTCGGATCATCCTTGTCGCGGATCACCGCATCGGTCCAGTCGTCCAGGTTCACGCCATCGGCCTCGGCCTGAACGCGGGTTTCGGCCCACATCGCATCATCACGCTTCCACGCGGAAAGCGGGTTCACCCGCGAAGCAGCCACGGCAATTGCGTCATGCGGCTCGGCGAAAGTCGGACCGTCGTGCACGATTACCATTTTGTCGCCCGAAATGTCGATCAGCTGATCGTTTTCGGGCTTCAGCGGGCCGACATTTAGGAAGCGATCCTTGCTGAACTTGCACAGGCAGACCAGCCAGTTGTTCTCGGCCTCCAGCGTTTCGCCCATCACCGTTTTCAGGTGGCCGGGCTGATAGTGCACGTCCAGCTTGTCCTTGATCGGGTCGACGTCTTCACCGGCATAGGCCTTGATCGCGTCCTCAATGTTCCACTTGACGACCTGACTGTCGAGGAAGAGCGACGTATAGGCATTGCCCCGCCCGTCAAAAGCGGTGTGCAAGGGGCCAAGACCCAGTTCAGGTTCGGCCACTACGGCGCTTCGCGGGTCGATGCCGCTGGTGAACAGCGCGTCGAATTTCGTCACGTCCAGCACAGTGACGGTGGGCGAGAGTTTCCCCCCGATGCACAGGTGCTTCTTGTCGGGAGCCATGTTGCAGCCGTGCGGATTGTTGGCGATCGGGATGTAACGGGTGAACTGGCTTTTCGCGTCTTTCCGCCCGTCAAGCACGCGGACGCCATTCAATTCCTGGCCCTCACCGGCGGCGACGGCCTTCTCGATCTCGGCGATGTTGAAGATGACGACATGATCCATTTCGGCGGCGGTCATGTCGGACAGCGTCATGCCCATTTCGCTGTTGTAAGATGTCGAGAAGGCCCATTTGCCTTCATAGTCGGCATCGCAGTTGTCGAGGTTGCCACTGACGATCACCTGCCAGGCCGGGGTCCAGCTGGCGCTGTCTACAGCAGTGAAAATGTTCACATAGGTCGAGACGTCGGTCATGGTTGAACCGTCGTTGACAAGCGGCGCCTCGTCTTCACCGTTGCAGAAGACATAAGTGGATTTCGGAAACTTCTGCGGCCGCAGGCCGTGGATGGCCTTGGCGTTCGGGACTTCAAGAATGGCATCGCATTTCATCACGTCGGCGCGTATGCGGGCGACGCGGGTGTTGGCCTTGTCATTCATGAACAGGTACTGGCCGTCATACTTGCCGTCAGTGAACGACATATGGACGTGGTGAAGATCCCCGTTATCGTGGACCTTCTTGCCGTTGGCTTCGAGGTATTTCTTCGTCTTCTCCGTCATCGTCCGCTGATGGACCCGCAGCGATTCATTAGTCTGGCCCCATCCAGTGGCCGAGCAGCGGTTGAAAACCGGAACGCGCATGAGTTCGCGCATAGAGGGGATGCCTAGGATGCGCATCTCACCAGACTGACCCGAAGACCAGAAGCCGTAATGTGTGTCCAATTGGCCTGGAGCCACGTTGAAGCCTTCGCCAGCAGCCGCCCGCGCTACATCGGATGAGGCAAGTGTCGCCCCGCCGACAAGTCCGCCAGTCAGGGCAAGGCGACCTCCGCCGAAAGCGCCGGCAATTGCGGCCCCTCCGGCGGTGGCGCCCAGCAGTGCGCGGCGGGAAAGACCTGTCTTGTGTTCCTGTGTCATTGTCGGAACTCCTTTCATTCAGCAGGTTGAGTGTTGGGGTGGTTTGGGTGCCCGGAGATGTTGCGGGAGGCGGTGACCGTCTCTCGCCGCTTCATCTTCTTGATCACGACCGGGCAGATGGTTTTCGACTGGTACAACACCTGGCAATGCAGACAGTTCACACATTCATTCGGGTTGATCTCACCCGTGGGGTGAATCGCCTGAACTGGGCATTGGTTGGCGCAGCTCTGGCAAGGGTTGCCGCATTCCTCGTATCTCTTCAGCCAGTCGAACATCCGCATCCGCGCCGGGATCGCCAATGCAGCGCCCAGCGGGCAAAGGTAGCGACAGTAGAACCGCTCGACGAACAGACCAGCGGCAAGCAGCGCCAACGCATAGGCCACAAAGGGCCAAGCCCGGGCAAATTTCAGAACAATCGCGGTCTTGAAGGGTTCTACCTCGGCGTAGCGTTCGGCTTGTTCGATGCTCATCAGGCTGACGCCGAAGAGGCCCAGAAAGATCATGTATTTGATCGGCCAAAGGCGCTCATGAAGACCCCAGGGCAGCGTCCATTGCGGCACGTGCAGCGCTCGGGCGATGCGATTGGTGATTTCCTGCAGGGCGCCAAAGGGGCAAAGCCAGCCGCAATAGGCACCACGCCCCCAGAAAAGCAGTGCGACGGCAATCGAGAACCACAGGATGAAGGTCAGCGGGTCCAGAAGGAAAGCCTGCCAACTGAACCCGCTGACCAGCGCCCCGAACAAAGCCATCAGGTTGACGACGGATAGCTGCGCATTGGCATACCAGCCAAGGAAGACTAGCGTAAAGGTCAGGAACCCCATGCGAAACCAGAAGAAGGCTCGGGCGTTGCGGGTGGCAATGCCCTGAAAGAAGAAGACCAACGTCAGTACGGTGAGCATCGCCACAGTAATCGCGATTTCAACCTGCTTGTCTGCCCAGATCCGTTTCCACAAGGCCTGATGGGCAGCGGATTCGGCCTGATCGGTGACCTCTGCCACAGTCCCGGTGGCCTCTGACGTCGGGGATGGGGCAACGGCGCGAAGGTATCCCTGCGGCAGCTGGTAGCCCAGGTCGAAGGTGGTGAAGACCTTCTCGATCGGCCCGACTTCGCGGTGTACCAGAAGCTGCAGGCGGAAGGGTTTTGTCGGGTCGAATCCGACATCGGCCGGGATCTTGAACAAGTCTGTTTCAGTGAACTCCGGTGCGCCATCGGCCACAACCGAGCCCAGCCGCTTGTGCATCTTGTCGCGAAAGCGAACCGAGACATCGTCTTGGATCAGAACGATCCGGTCGAAGATACCCCCCCGCACATAGCCCGAGCCTTTGTAGCTGTAGATGCCCCTGCCGACGACGACGATGGCATGCTCTCCCGGTTGCAGCCAGGCGGTCAGGTTCGCGACCTCGCCGTCACCCAGAATCGCCTTGCCAATGGCGGGATGTGACACGAGAGCGGTCTGCATCTCGATGAAGATGGTCTCGGGCGGCTCGGTCAGGGCGCGGGCGATGGCACGTTCATCGCCCAACCTTGCAAAGGCGGCGTTGACCTGACCCACATCCAGCGACAGGCGACGCAGCGTACCGTCGCCCTCCAGCGTCGTCCAGTCGGCTGCCGCGATTGCATCCGGGTTCAGCTCGAACGTAGGGCCAGAGGGAGCGGCGTTGGGTGTCAGCCCTCCGAGCCCAAGCGCCCGCGCCACTTTCAGCCCAGCCCTTACGATGGAGTCATCAATGACCATCACCGTGACGGTCGCGCCCGAGATGATGTCCAGCTCATGCGTCGTGCCGCCCGATTTCGCTTCCGCCACAAGGTCAAGGCCGATGTAGCTGGCAACCATGGCCGCCATCTTTTTTTCGGGAATCCCGATCAACACGATGGGTTCGGAATGTTTGACAAGCCTCAACCCGGCCACGTGCGCATCTTTGTCCACAGCAACCAGCGTGTGGATGGGCTTGCCAGAATAGCCGGTTGTGGAAACGAAGTCTGATGTGACAAAAGCCCATGCAATTGTTTCTCCCGCCTTGATCACAGGGGCGACGGGCGCATCAGGCAGGACCGCGCCATAGGCGTCGGCTCCAGGTACAAGATCGCCTGCGGGCACTTCGGAAAGGAAGCGTGGCAGGAAGGTCTCGGCAGTCGCCGCAGATGTCGAAAGCACGAGACCAAGTAACAAAATTCGAGCGAATGCCAGCGTTATGCGGCTGGTGTCACTGGCCGCATGACACACCATAGAGAGGTTACGCAAAGCTCGACTGCAGCTAAACATGTTTGGGCACTTCCAATCGAACGACCAGACCGCCTGCTGTTCTGTTTCGCCATGTGGCTTGGGCCACGACGATACCGAACACAGCTGGAAGCACACTATTCACGTTAGTGGATAGCTGGTTTCCGCAGGCGTTTTGTTGATATAGAACAAACTTCATCGCAATTTTAAGCCCACGCATTGCGCCAGAAACTGCGAGCGCCGCGTGCCCTTCTTCTTCATCGCTTAGCTAAGACTGGGTAAGGCGGACTGCTGTATCGGCATCGAAGAGGTGATTCAACGTAAAGGAATTCCTCGGCCCATGATGTCGTTTGGATCTTTGACATTGGTCGGTCCGTGGCAATGGTTGCGGATCAATCGGTTCTACGCACCCAGGCACGGACGAACGTTGTTCCAGCACAACGAACGTCTGATGGTGCGGGCAAACTGAGATAGCGGCACGCTAAGCCGACGCGGGGGATGGGTGCAATGTCGGTGCCGCGGTCGTCATGGTCGACCCCGCATCGCGGCGATCGGTGGCTCGATCCCTGCCTTGCCGCCGCGACGGATCGCGGAAAACAGAATCAGCTCTTCCCTATGGCGCATCCGATGCATCTGCATGGCCATGTGTTTCAGGTGGTTGCACTGAACGGGCAGGCTATGAACGGCGCGCTGCGCGACACGGTGCATGTGCCGCCGATGAGCATGGTCAGCGTGGCGCTGGACGCGGGCGAGGCCGCGCGCTGGATGCTGCATTGCCACCACATGCCCCATCTGGCCACCGGCATGATGACCGAATTCACGGTATCGGCCTGAGAGCTTTGGGGCAGGCAGCGTTGCCGCCCCGACATGTCGAACAAGGAACCGCAAGATGATCCGTTACCTATTACTGACCGTTCTGGCCCTGCCTTTTGCCGCACAGGCACAGGAGGCTGTGCCACTCGCCGAACTCGTGTCTCGCACCCACATTCACGGCATTGTCGCAGGTCTGAACGGCCTCGACAGTGCCACGCTCGCCACCCATCACGGGGTCTTCATGGTCGATCTGGCAGAGCAGACTACCGTGCCGGTCGGCAGCAGCCGCGATGATTTCATGGGCTTTTCGCCGGTGCCCGGCCAACCGGGTCATGCCTTTGCCAGCGGCCACCCCGAAACCGGCGGCAATCTTGGCATCATCCGCACCGAGGCTGGTGGCAAAAGCTGGGAGCATGTCTCCGACGGGATCGGCGGCCCGGTCGATTTTCACAACATGGAGGTCAGCCGCGCCGATGCCGCCGTGCTTTACGGGATCACCCATGATGGCGCGGTGCAGCGCAGCGGCGACGCCGGGGCAAGCTGGGCCCTCACCGGCACCGCGCCGGACAAGCTGATCGACATTGCGACCTCGACCACCACACCTGACCAGATCTATGCTGCAACGGAAAACGGCCTGTTTGAAAGCCGCGATGCCGGTGCAAGCTGGCAGTCGACCCTTGCTTCGACAGCGCCGGTCAGCACCGTCGACATGGGAGCCGACGGGCGGCTGCGCGCCGTTCAATTGGGGCAGGGGCTGATAGACGTGGATGTGGCCTCCGGCAACGCGACCATTGTAGCGCCGGAGGTGCCGGGCGGCTATCTGCTGAATCTTTTCAGTGACCCATGCCGATCCGTTGCGGCTGATGGCGCTGTCCCCGGAGGGGGTGCTTCTTCTGTCGGACGACGGCGGCCGGCGCGCGGTGCTGGGATGACAGGGCTGGGCTCATGGCTCATGGCTGTTGGCTCAGGGCGCGGGCCGCAGTCGTTCGTTCCGCGCCTGCCGGATGCGGTCCGGCCAGGTCGACTTGATGAAATCGAGAATGGATGTGATCTCCACCGGACTCAGAATCTCGCCAGACGCGGGCATGACAGAGCGGAACGAAACCCCCATGTCATCCAGCACGGCTTGCCCGCCTCTGGTCACATAGTCTTGCAGCAGGGCTTCGTCATGGTGCCAGGTGTGACCCTCGGAGTCATGTGGCGGCGCAGGATAGGTTCCATCCGCCTTCGGGCTGCGCCAGTCGGGCTGACCCTCCAGGTTAATGCCGGGCCTAAAGCGCGACCCCGGTTTCTGCCGAAGCGGCAGGGAAAAGCTCTGGAAGGTTGCACAGCAACAAAATCAGGATCAGATGCCGCATCGACTTTTCTCCCGGCGTTCCACTTCCTCTTTTCCACGGTTGGCATCCGCCTCGCCAGTCAGAAAGCCGTTAACCCATGTCCAAACCGCGCGCGCCAAAAGCATCAACGACCTTTCGCCAAACATGGGCGCGGTTTGTGTTCGCAATTGCGGCCCTGAATCTGGTTTGGGAAATCGGACAGATGCCGCTCTACACGCTTTGGCTGACCGGCACGCGATGGGAGATCGCCTATGCCATCCTGCATTGCACGATTGGCGATATCCTGATCGCGGCCTTCAGTCTCGCCGTCGCAGTAAAGCTTTTTGGCGCGACGGTGTGGCCCGAAAACCGGTATGGCATGGTGGCCGTTGCCGCCATGGTCATGGCCCTCGGCTACACCCTGTTCTCGGAATGGTGGAATGTCGAAGTTCGACAGGCTTGGGCCTACAGGGACATCATGCCAATGCTCCCCGGTCTGGGGACCGGTCTCAGCCCCGTGATGCAATGGCTTTTTGTGCCTGCGCTGGCCTTTTGGCTGGCGCGGCCAAAATCGGAATGAGCAAATCCGACGAAGCAGGGTTCAATCCAACGTGATGCGGCGGCCCTGCGGGTTTGATTTCGATCAAAGCTGATTCTTGCACTTGGACTAGTGTGAAAGGATGTGAAGGAGATCCGTCTTGGTGTTCCTGCGGACAGTGATCATGGCCATTCTGATCATGCCGATACTTATCGGCATGTCGGGCTTCGTGTCGCGGTCTGAAACTGTTCCAGAAATCGCCGCTGCTGTCAGCATGGTGCCCTCCGGGCATGAGGCCTGTACTGATGATCATTCTGTCTGCAGCGCCGATGACTGTTGCGAGTGGGGCCAATGCGTGAATTGCACAGTCCTTCCGGCAAGGCCTGCAGCCCTTGGCATAGCCCCCGCAGCCGAGGCCTTGTTGCGGCCCTTCCTTCCACCGTTACCCCCGGGGCGTAGCATCCGCCCGGCGCAGGAGCCTCCACGACCGGTGTGATCGGAAAGCTTGTCGGCCCTTTGTAGGGCCGCCCCCCTATCATGAACTGGAGGTTTACCATGGAACAGAATGTTCCGAATGTTTGCGCACCATTTTCAGGGCCTGCGGACGCTGTCACTCAGGCGTCGTTCAGAAGAACCGCTGGAATGAGTGTTCTTCATCTGAAGGCGAGGGACTGACATGTTCCGCTGCTTCACAAACCCGAAGGGGCTGACAATTCTTGGCCTTGTCACGGCTGGCGCGATCTATCTGGCCTTTTGGCACGGGGCGCATCTTGCCGCAATCGCGCCACTGCTCCTCGTTCTTCTGTGCCCGCTGATGCACCTGTTCATGCATCACGGTCATCACGGACAACATCATCACACAACGCACCGGTCGTCTGACACCGGCCGCCCACTGACGAAGGAGGTTTGAGATGTATCCGCTGAAACCTGGTGCCTTTGGCTTGTCGCTTGCGGTTTCCTTGTCCGCAATCACCGCCCTCTGTTGGATTGCCGTTCTGATCCTGCCTCAAGTTCAGCTGGCACCCCGCTGGCTGGGCCTGCTCACCGAATCGCCCGTCGGCTCTGTCATGGGCGGCATTACCGCCATCGTGGTCAGCTTTGCGGCAGGCTGGGTCACCGCTTTTCTCATGGCAGTCCTTTACAACCGTCTCATCAAAACCGGAGCATGATCATGACGCCCAAGTCCATTCTCGCCCTTTCGTTGGTTGCCTTTGCCTTTCCGGCCAGTCTTTGGGCCGAAGATGCTCATCATCCCCAACCGACAGAGGAGGTCATACCCGAAACGACGCCTGCCCCCAGCGAAGCCTCCGCAATGGGGATGATGGGGATGATGCCCGACATGATGCGCATGATGCAGGAAATGGGCGATCCGACGCGCCATGTCGAAGGGCGCATAGCGTTCCTGCATGCCGAACTGGCCATCACGACCGAGCAGGAAACGGCATGGAGTGCCTTTGCCGATGCACTTCGCAAGAATGCCGCCGCTCTGAAAACTGCGACGGATGGCGAACACGGGCACGATCCCGAAAGTGGCGTCGTTGGCGCGTTGATTGTCAAGCAACACCAGCTTGAACGGCAACTGGACGGCCTCGTCGCAATCAACGCGGTACTGGGGCCATTGTCTGCCATGCTCTTGGAAAGCCAGCGCGGCATACTCGATGAGTTGCTGCCGCATGTCAGTGGCCTGATGGTTATGGATGGCATGATGCCGATGGCCGGTATGGCACCCGGCATGGCCGCAGAGGCAACCGAGCCCGCGCCCTGAAAAGACATCGTGGCGCAATCAAGTCGCGCCAAGTCGCCCACCCAATCAAAGAGCACCGCGGACCCTTCGGGTGCGCCTCAAATGAGACATTTCGTGCGCCGCCCTAAAGAAAGCGTGGCGACCCCACTAGGATCAGAGTCATGAACAAGTATTCCACGCCCCACCGACTGCTCCGGCTCGCCGCTTCGGGCCTTGTCTTGTTGTGCACCGCAAGCTTCGCGCTTGCTCAAACGACTGGCTTTGTCTTTACTGCCAATGAGGCCGCCAATTCGGTCAGTCGGATCGACCTTTCGACCGGCAAAGTCGACACCGTGCCGCTGCCGCTTTCGCCGCACAATGTGGATGTATCCGGGCAGGGCCGTCCGCTACTGGTGGTTGGTCCGGGGGTGCAGGCCGAACATGGCGAAGAGGGGCATGGCGTAGGCATGGAAGGTCATGGTGAGGCAGGGCTTCTTGCCGTGCTCGACCCGATTGACCTGAGCCTGCCGCCCCGTGTCCTCATCCCTGTGGGCGAGCACCCTGCACATGTTTTGGCGCTGAGGGACGGTTCGGTCGCTTTTGTCACCAATGCCGGTGAAGACACCGTCGGCGTGGTCGATTTGGCGGCTGGCAAGATGATCGCACGCATCCCGACAGGCAAATATCCGCACGGCATGCGCCTTAGCCCCGACGAGCAGTTTCTGCTGGTCGCCAATGTCGAAGATGGTAGCGTTTCTCTCATCGAAACAGCGACAAGGGTTGAAACCGCGCGCATTCCAGTTGGCAAGGCACCGGTTCAGGTTGGCTTCCTGCCGGATGGGCTCAGGGCTTTTGTATCTCTCCGAGATGAGGACGCCGTGGCTGTCATCAATCTGTCGCTGCGCGAGGTCACGGCGCATATCCCGGTTGGCCGTGGCCCGATCCAACTCCATGCAACCCCGGATGGGCGCTTTGTTTTTGTTGCTAACCAGGGCAGCGAATCGGCGCCGGATAACCGGGTTTCGGTTGTCGAGGTGGCGACAAGTTCAGTGATTGCGACCATCGAAACCGGAACGGCAGCCCATGGAGTTGATGTCAGTCCGGATGGAAAGCAGGCTTTCGTGACCAACATCGGGGACGCGACAGTGGCTGTCATCGACATCGCCAGTCTTAAGGTCATCGCAACCTACAAAGTCGGAGACGGCCCCAATGGTATCGCTTACCTCGATCATTGAACGGGGCTCTGTTGATGGCGTGAATGCCCCCTCTTGACGGCATCGCAATGCGGGAGCCCGAAGAATTTCGCGGAATTCATGCAGTTTTTCGCCAAAAGTCAGCGGATTTTGCGGAAAGTGATCTCTTTGGCGAATCCGATGATGACGTTTTGTGAATTCGATGTGTCACACTGCTCGTCTGGTCACTCCGGTCCCTATATAAATCAGTTACTTACGCGTAAAATTGTGCTTTTTATGATGGGTCTACACTGATTGAAAAACGACCCATAAAACTCACAAAAACGCGTGTTTTGGTTCGGTAAGGAAGCATCGGATTCACCGTGCCTTGTTTTTGTTCAGTTTCTTGAGTGGTTTTGGTTTCAGCTTTTGGTCGCGGCATAAGCAAGCTGGTTCTGATCACTGCAAGGTCGTAGGTAAGTATTGGATCCAGAATCATTGATGATCGGTTGACTGGCGGTTGACTGGATGACCATAACGCTTTCCGCGCGGCTGTAAGGTACCGAGCACCTGCCGCCTGCGGACGAGAGTCACAGTGAAGTTCGGATCGTGACAACATCTCACCCTCGAAGCATTTCGCGCCGTGGGCAATGCAGGC
The DNA here is from genome assembly GCA_046590425.1 of Cypionkella sp. Classification (GTDB taxonomy): domain Bacteria; phylum Pseudomonadota; class Alphaproteobacteria; order Rhodobacterales; family Rhodobacteraceae; genus Cypionkella. The sequence goes on from JBKJTI010000108.1 coordinate 17,287, forward strand.
TGCCATGCACCTTGAAATGCCTCACGACAGGAGTGAGCGATGTCTGATCGGCACGCTGTCTAACAGGACAATTCATTTTGACCGCCCCCATCGGGCGGCTGTTCTTGTCCAATGCCATGCCTATGGCCGTGGTCATGTTGATGGGTGGAATTTTCAATGTGGTCGACGGGATTTTCGTCGGTCGCCTCATCAGGCCAGAAGCGCTGGCGGCGGTCAGCCTTGCCTTTCCGGTTGCTATGGTGCTTTCCGCGGTTGCGACACTGGTGGGCGGTGGCATGTCGAGCCTGGACGTCCGACAACTGGGCGCAGGGGATCGGGCCGCCGCTGGCCGCGTCTTTGCCGCATCACATGGGCTGGCGCTGGCGATCTCGGTTGGACTTGTCGTCCTATCAACGATAACAGGAACGGCATTTATCGACATCTTTGCCGCGGGCAGTGCTAAAGTTGCCGGATTATCTGCGGATTATTCTGCTTGGCGCGCCAATGCAGCTTATGCTTGGCTGAACCGCCCCGGGTTTGCCGGAGACCGATTAGTCCGTATTACGCGACCATATTGATCTCTTAGATCTGGGCGTAGTAGTTTTCTCGGCCTCGGCCGGTGGGATGTTCCAACAGGATCTAGCAGGCAGCGGTTGTTGAACCAATCCGTCGCTATCAAAGTCGGTCTTGGCAGAACGAGACGCTTTCCAGCCGAGGATGCGGTTGGCGATAGCCAAACCGGCGCCTCTCGTTGGCCAAGGCCAGCAACCGGTCCCGTAGTGGGGCGCTGCGATTGGTAGCGGATGGTCTTCCGGTCCGCTCCGGCAAACTGAAACTCCAGCCGTTCTGACAACCCAAGTTGCGCTTTCAGAAGCGCGACTGCCTCGCGCTTCATGGCGGGCGTCACCAGTTTTTTGACAGCATTTCCTTCATCTCCGCCATGTAGAGCATCTGCTCGGCAAGCAGACGTTTCAGCTTGGCGTTCTCGACCTCAAGCGCCTTCGGCCGCTCTGCCTCCGTGACCGTCATGCCGGAATACTTCGCCTTCCAAGCGTAGAACGGCAGGTCGGTGTAGGTGCGCCCTAGCATAGACCAACCGATCACGTACCGGGAAGACAGGTCAATCACGACGGCCAGAAACAGAAACCCTTCGTGGATGCGGATGTCGATGATGTCGGTGACCCAGAATTAATCGGGCGCATCCGCATCAAACTCTCGGTTCAGGGTTTTGCGGCCACGACGGCAGGGTTGGATCACTGATCAATCGGCGGTCGGATGTGGCCGGTTTCATGAGTTAAAGCGGGCGCATCAACACACCCGAAAAAATCAGCGGAATTAATGCGTTTTTTGACTGGTAAGTCAGCGGATTTCGACGAAAAGGCCTCTTTTGTGAATCCGATGATGTCGATTTGCGAATCTGATGTGTCGGATCGCCCGTCGGGGCAATCCGGTCCCCTTTATAAATCCATTACTTACGTCTCAAAATGTGCTTTTTATGATGGTCTGTTCACTGATGGGTCGTTAACCGCTTGTCACAGTGGTTAAAGTGCCGTCATAAAACTGTTACAAACAAGGCGTGTTGCGTTAAATAGCATTTACCCCGTAACCCTGACGCGTTTGCAAGAGCAGCCGCTGCCCCGGATTACGCGGTGAGCATCTGAATCTGATTGAACGCAACACCCTCTAAACAGGAGCCCGCATGGCCATCGCCCTTACCGCTGCCGCTGTGAATATGGCCGTTGCTTTGTCTTGCGGGGCATTTATCGGCTCGGAACGACAGGTGCGGCAGCGGATGGCAGGCTTGCGCACCAATGCTCTGGTGGCTTTGGGCGCTGCGGGCTTTGTGATTTTCAGCCAGTTGGTAGAGCATGACGCCAGCCCCAGCCGGGTGGCGGCGCAGGTGGTGTCGGGCATCGGCTTCTTGGGCGCGGGCATCATTTTTCGCGACGGCTTTAACGTGCATGGGCTGAATACGGCGGCGACTCTGTGGTGTTCGGCGGGCGTAGGGCTGCTCGCGGGCGTTGGGGCTTGGCCGTTTGCGCTGGCGCTGACGGGCATGGTGGTGTTTGTGAACCTTGGGCTGCGACCCTTGGTAAAGTTTCTCAAACGCCACACCAAGGCCGGGGTGCCGGTGACGCGGTCTTATCGGGTGCTGCTCAGCTGTGCGGTCGACAAAGAGGCGGCGATGCGTGGTTTGCTGCTGCGCTGCTTGTCATTGGGCGGGTTGCATTTGCAAGAAATTATGGTGAAAAACCAAGACGATGGCTTGGAAATCACCGCGCTCGTGTGCGGTGAAGAATCGCCCGAACTGGCGGTCGAGCAAGCCGTGCAGCGGATGGCGGCGGAGACGGGCCTGTGGCGCGTGCGGTGGATGGCCGCCGATGAGATTTGAATTCGGTTGCTGCCCTGCAGCAATGGCTTTCGGGCGGGGTGCAAGCAGTGCTAGACTTGTGGCAGTCGCGGCGCTAAAAGGGCGTCGTTAGCGCTAACAGCGCTTCTGATCTGGCCCTAGCTGCGAGGTAAGCCAATGGTTTCGCGAGTCATTCCGGTAGATGCCTTTGATCTGGTGATCTTTGGCGGCACTGGCGATCTGGCCAAGCGCAAGATCCTGCCGGGGCTGTATCGCCGCTTCATGGCCGGACAGATGACCGAAAACAGCAGGATCATTGGCGCGGCGCGCGCCGATCTGAACGACGACTCGTTCCGTGCCATGGTTGCAGAGGCGATAGCCGAGTTCGTGCCGAAGAACCGGCAGAACAAGAAGGTCGTCGCACAGTTCCTTGAAAAGATTGGCTATGTCTCGATTGACGCTGTGGGCGAGGGCGGTTGGGCCAAGCTGAAAGGCTTGATGCGCGAGAATGTGGTGCGCGCGTTTTACTTCTCGGTGGCGCCTTCGTTGTTTGGCGATCTTGCCGAACGGCTGCATCTGCACGAGATCGCCGATGCCTGGAGCCGGATCGTGGTGGAAAAGCCGTTTGGCCGCGATTTGGCCTCGGCCAAGGCGCTGAACGCGGTTTTGGCGAAGCACTTCGCCGAGACGCAGATTTACCGGATTGACCATTACCTCGGCAAGGAAACCGTGCAGAACCTGATGGCTGTGCGGTTTGCCAATATTCTGTTCGAGCCTTTGTGGAAGGCGGAATACGTTGATCATGTGCAGATCACCGTAGCGGAAACCGTGGGCGTCGATGGCCGCGGGGCCTATTACGACAAATCGGGGGCGATGCGGGATATGGTGCAGAACCATATGATGCAGCTTTTGTGCCTGATCGCGATGGAGCCGCCGTACCACTTTGACCCCGACGCGGTGCGCGACGAAAAGCTGAAGGTGATCCGGGCGCTCGATCCGGTGAAGCCCGAGCATATCGTGCGCGGGCAGTATCTGGCGGGCAATGGCGAGGGCGGCTATCTGGAGCATTCGGAAAATCCGGCCAGCCGGACCGAAAGCTACATCGCGCTGAAGGTGAAAATCTTGAACTGGCGCTGGCAGGGCACGCCGTTTTATCTGCGCACCGGCAAGCGACTGCGCGCACGCGAGAGCGAGATTGCGATCACCTTCAAGCAACCGCCGCATTCGATCTTTGACGATGCCAAGGGCTGGCTGGAAAACGTGCTGGTGATCCGGCTGCAGCCCGATGAGGGCATGAACCTGAAGGTGATGATCAAGGAACCGGGGCCGGGGGGTATGCGTTTGATGCAGGTGCCCTTGGATATGGCCTTTGCCGATGCGTTGGGCCCGGATGCCGAGGATGTGCCGGATGCCTATGAGCGGCTGATCATGGATGTGATCCGCGGCAACCAGACGCTGTTCATGCGCGGCGATGAGGTTGAGGCGGCTTGGGCCTGGACCGATCCGCTGATTGAGGGCTGGGAAGCGCGTGGGGATAAGCCGCAGGGTTATGATCCGGGCTCCAGCGGCCCAGAGGATGCACTGATGCTCATGCACCGCGATGGGCGGCGCTGGCGGGAGATTAAAGTTTGAATTTTATCGCATACCCAGACCGCGAATTCATGATGCTGGACGTGGCTGGCAAGATTGCCGCCCAGCTTTCGGAAGCGTTGAACATGTATGGTCGGGCCTCTTTGTCGGTGCCGGGGGGGACGACTCCGGGGCCGATTTTCGATATTCTGTCGGGGGTCAATCTCGATTGGGCCAATGTTGCGGTGATGCTGAATGATGAGCGTTGGGTGAGCGAAGACAGCCCTCGGTCGAACACTCGGTTGTTGAAGGAACGCTTGCTGGTGAATAAGGCGGCGGCGGCGCAGCTTATTCCTTTATATGCAGAGGCTTCTGAGCCGGAGTTGATGTTGAAAAGCCTGACTGAAGGCATCGCCCCGCATCTGCCGCTTACGGTTCTGCTGCTGGGCATGGGCAATGACATGCACACCGCCAGCCTGTTTCCCGGCGCTGACCTGCTGGCCGAAGCACTCGCCACCGATGCGCCGATCCTGCTGGCGCTGCGGGCTGAGGCTGCGGGCGAGCCGCGCATCACACTGACCGCCCCAGTTTTGGCTGAGGCGAAGAACATTCATGTTCTGATCACCGGGGCGGAAAAACGCGCGGCGATTGAGGCTGCGGCAAGCTTGCCTGCGCTGGAGGCTCCGGTGCGGGTGGTACTTGATAATGCAACGGTTCACTGGGCGGAGTAGGTCATGTCGGAAAAATGGCAAGCATTGAGAGATCACGCCCTGAATGTGGCACGGCGGCCGATCCTGTCGTTGTTCGAGGCTGCGGGCCGTGCAGAGGCCTTCAGCGTTGATGTGGGCGATGCTCGGTTGGATTACTCGAAAACCAATATCGACGAGCAGGCCAAGGCGATGCTGCTGACATTGGCCGAGGTTTCCGGCGTGGCGGACAAGCGCGCGGCGATGTTTGGCGGCGAGAAGATCAACGTCACCGAAGGCCGCGCCGTTTTGCACACCGCGTTGCGCGGTGGCATTGAAGACAAGGTGATGTGCGACGGCGTTGATGTGATGCCGGAAATTCGCAAGACAAAGGCGCGGATGGCAATTTTCACCCGCGAAGTGCGCACAGGCAAGTTCACCGGCCAAGGCGGCAAAATCACCGATGTGGTCAATATTGGCATCGGCGGGTCTGATCTTGGCCCGGCGATGGTGACGCTGGCGCTGGCACCCTATCACGATGGGCCACGGATTCATTACGTCAGCAACGTGGATGGTGCGCATATCGCGGATGTGCTGAAGGGGCTGAACCCGGAAACCACTTTGGTGATCGTCGCGTCTAAAACCTTCACCACGATTGAAACAATGACCAATGCCGAAACCGCGCGGGCTTGGATGGCTGCCAAAGTGAAAATCCCGGCGGCGCAGTTTGCGGCTGTGTCCACGGCGGCAGATAAGACGGCGGCGTTTGGCATTGATAGCGCACGGGTGTTCGGCTTTGAAGATTGGGTCGGCGGGCGGTATTCGGTTTGGGGGCCGATTGGTCTGGCGGTGATGCTGGCGGTCGGACCCGAGGCGTTTGAAGATTTCCTTGCCGGTGCGCGTGCGATGGATGAGCATTTCGTGGAAGCGCCTTTTGCACAGAACATGCCGGTGCTGCTTGCGCTGGTCGGCATCTGGCACAACCAGATTTGCGGCTACAGCTCGCGTGCGGTTCTACCCTATGATCAACGGCTTAGTCGCTTGCCTGCCTACCTTCAACAGTTGGAGATGGAAAGCAACGGCAAGTCGGTGGGGATGGATGGCTCTGATCTGCCCACCCATTCTGGCCCGGTGGTTTGGGGCGAACCCGGCACCAATGGCCAGCACGCGTTTTATCAGTTGATCCATCAGGGCACCCGTGTTGTGCCCTGCGAATTCATGGTTGCCAAACAGGGCCACGAGCCGGATCTCGCGCATCAGCATTTGCTGCTGGTGTCAAACTGCCTCGCTCAATCCGAAGCCTTGATGCGGGGGCGGTCGTTGAACGAGGCCCGCGCAATCATGGAGAAGAAGGGTGCTGTTGGCGACGAGTTGGAGCGGCAGGCGCGGCATCGGGTTTTCCCCGGCAATCGGCCCTCGACCACGCTGGTGTATCCAAAACTGACGCCGTTCGTGCTGGGCCAGATCATCGCACTATATGAGCATCGGGTGTTTGTCGAAGGGGTGATTCTGGGCCTGAACTCGTTCGACCAATGGGGGGTGGAGTTGGGCAAGGAACTGGCGCTCGCCTTGCAGCCGATCCTTGAGGGCGGCGATGTCAGCGGCAAAGATGGCTCGACGCAGGCTTTGGTGGCGTATTTGCGCGGCTGACGCCGGGTTCAAAATCCCTGCAGGGATTCTAGAGTTTTCTTGGCAAGAAAATTTGGGGCGCGACTGTTGAAGTCGCGCCCCAAATTTTACTTCAAAGCAGCGGTGACGATGACTTCCACCAGATACTCCGGTGTCGCCAGTTTCGCTTCGCCCGTGGCGCGGGCCGGGGTGTTGCCAGCGGGCACCCAAGCGTCCCAGACCGCGTTCATCTCGCCAAAGGTCGAGATGTCGGCCAACCAGATTTGCACCGACAGGATGCGGGTTTTATCGCTGCCCGCTTCGGCGAGAATACGGTCCACTTCGGCGAGGCAATCCTTGGTCTGCTGCGTCACTGATGCGCCGGGGGTGCCCACCTGGCCTGCCAACCAGACGATGCCGTTATAGGCCACGGCCTCGGACATCCGCGCACCGACGCCGATACGTTTGATCTCGCTCATGGTATTTCCTTTCCTGAAAGCTGTTGATTGCTAGCGCAGAGTGGCGCGAAGGGGAAGGGTCGCGTTTTGCTGGGTTGCCGTTGCGACCGCACGGTTTTTCGCGACCCAGCAGGGTGCGGGGGTGCGCAAATCGCAGTGAAATTGGGCGCGGTGCGTTGCGTGGGCGCGCGCGATGGCTTAGGACGGCGCAAGCCGGATACTCCGTTGACCTGAAAGGAAAGCCCATGTCCCTGCGCGCCCTTGGCCTGATCGCAACGCTCGCCCTGACCGCCTGCGGCTCCAGCAGCGGTATGCAGCTTTATCCGACCGCAGGCCCCTTCGCAGCGCAGACGCCGCCACCGGTAATCCATGCGACGGCTGAGACCACGGCGGGCACGTCGGGGGCTTTGACCTTTAAGCTGCCCGACAAGACCAAATGCAGCGGCACATGGTCGGCGCTGGCACCGAAAGTGGTTTCAAAGACTCGCGGTGTGTCGCTGACCCTGCGCGGCGGTCCGGGTGGCAAATACGACAACAGCACTGAATCGGTGGGCGGCATCAACACCGGTGAGATTTACGCCGTGTGCAAAGACGGCACCCGGGTGCAAGGCACTTTTGTGATGGGATCGAGCACCACCAGCGGGACGGGCACAGCAACGGATACCCGTGGCAACACCTATAAACTGCTGTTTTGAGGTTTGGTGCCTGGTGAATAAATGTGGCGGTCCTTTTGCGGGGCCGCCATTTTTATGCGTCGCTGCGGGACTTTGTAAGGGACTCGATGCCCCATATTGGCCCCGTAACGTTCGCATTCTCAGAAAACACTGCAGCCGCTCAATGAGTTCAAACCATTGAAATATTTATGAAGATTGTTGGAGCGGGTGAAGGGAATCGAACCCTGTCTATGATTAATAAAATCAATATGTTACGAGCATGTTTGTAACGGTGTAACGATCTGACCGGTGAGCATAAATTTTTTCTTTGCGCGCTTGACTGTCCTGATCTGCGGCGTGACCTTCGTCAAGGCTAAGAAGGCAGAATGTGATGACCCTTGATCTTGCGGCGCTTCAGCATGCTTTTAATCTTCTGCCTGACCAGCATCGAGGGCCAGCCGGTGTTGCCGGGGTCGTCAAGGATGGCAAAGTGATCGCCCAGCGTGCCTGGGGCTATGCTGACATGTATCGTCGCCTGCCGATGACGGCGCAGACCCGACTGCCGATCTGCTCGATCTCCAAGCATCTCACCTGCGCCGTCCTGCTGGATCTGTTTGGCGAGCCGTCAACACTCGACCCGCTGTTGCCGGATCTGCTGCCCAACTGGCAGGCAGCGCTGCCCAAGGTCGCGCATCTCTGCCACAACCAGTCAGGCTTGCGGGATTACTGGGCGCTGACGGTGCTGCATGGCGCGGAACCCGAGGGGGTGTTCACCGAAGCCGATGGGTTGCGGCTGCTGGGGCAAGCAAGGTCCGGGCACTTCTCGCCGGGCTCGCATTACTCCTACAGCAATGGCAACTTTCGTCTGCTTGCCGAGTTGATCACCCGCGCCTCTGGGCGAGACTTTGCTGACCTTTTGCAAGAAGTGGTGTTGGCGCCTGCGGGCATGGACACCGCCGAGTTGGCCCCAGACACGCGGCATCCGCTGGACGGCGTCATCGGCTACGAGGGCAACGATGATGTAGGTTTTCTGCCCGCAAGGAACGCGATCCACTGGCACGGCGACGCGGGGATTTCGGCCTCGCTGGCAGACATGCTCGCGTGGGAAACTTACATCGACGCCACTCGTGATGATCCAAACAGCCTTTACAACCGTCTGACCGTGCCGATCACCTTTGCCGATGGCACCCCCGCGGCCTATGGTTATGGGCTGCGCCGCGATGTGCTGGCAGGGTTCGCAGTGACGGGCCACGGCGGCGCTCTGCGTGGTTTTTCGTGCTTCCGTCTGCATGTGGCCAGTGAGCGTCTGTCTGTCGTGGTGATGTTCAACCACGAGTCCAACGCCATGCGCGCGGCTTGGTCACTGTTAGAGGCGGCGCTTGGCTGCACGATCACCACGCCGTCAGAGCCGGTCAGCGGCTGGGACGGGCTGTGGATGGATGACAGTCAGGGGCTTATGCTGCGCACGACCGGCCTGGCCGATGGAGTGCGGCTGCACTATGCACCGACGCCTGCGGTGCTATCGCTTGGCCCGGATGGCAGCGCGCGCGGTCTGGGGTTAACCCTGCGCCAGAAGGACACACAGCTCCTGATGCAGCGAGACGGCGAAAATCTTGTGGTGCAAGCGCGACGGCTCGTCCCTGTAGATTGGGCTGATGGAGCCAGCATCGCGGGCCGTTTCCAGTCTGAGGAGATCAACGCTGGGCTAGAGATCATCGCCCGTGACGGCGCGACCTATGTGGTGTTCAACGGGATGCTCGGCGAAGGTCCGATGGAGCGGATGTATCCATTGGCAGAGGATGTTTGGTCGATCACCACCCGCCGCTCGATGGACGCCTCGGCCCCTGGGGAGTGGACAGCACAATTTCGGCGCGAAGGCGATGAGTTGCACCTGACGCTCGGCTGCTGGCTTGCCCGCAAAATTCCCTATCGCCGTGTAGATTGACCGGTCAACGCCTTGTTGCGCTTTGATCTTCCTCACACGAGCCGAGACAACATGACGGGGTCGAAGGTAGTCAGAACGCTCTGGCTGCCCGCCCGCCTGCGTCCTCGGAGAGTCCAGGAGCGAGTCACTGGACGCTGCCTTTCTTTTAGTGACCGTGAGGCACGTTAGATCGCTAGAGGCCTCTTAGGGCGGCTCTCCAGCGCTGTGCGGGCGGCGGGCAGCGACACGGTGACTGAATCGATGTCTTAGACCATGACAGATTGAATGGTCGCCGCCGCCACAGCAAGATTTGAGGAAGGTCGACAGACAATCACCACTGCCCTCTTGCGTGATCAGGCAGCGCAACCCAAGGTGGGCACGACCGAATTTTTCTGACGCGCGCCTGGGCAGGCTGTTTTTCGGCCAACGAAGATCACCCGCTGCGCGCCAAAAACAACCACGAAGGACACGCCTTGAGCATCGAAAAGACCCTGTTCGCCGCCGCCGACAAGATGCGCGGCTCTATGGACGCGGGCGAATACAAACACATCGCGCTGGGTCTGTTGTTCCTGCGGTATGTCTCGATGTCGTTCGACCGACTGCACAAGACTCTGGCGGCAGACGACCACGCCGATCCGGAGGACCGCGACGAATATTTGGCCGAGAATATCTTCTGGGTGCCGGAGAGGGCGCGTTGGTTCAGCCTGGCGAAGCAGTCGAAAGACCCGCGCATCGGCGTGATGATCGACGATGCCATGCGCGAGATCGAGGCCGAGAACGCCAGCTTGAAAGGTGCGCTCCCCAAAGTCTTCGGCCGTGAAAGCATCGACCGCGCCATGCTCACCGGCTTGATCGACCTATTCACCAACCTGAAAATGGACGGCACTCGTGGCGATTTTGACCTAATCGGGCGCATTTACGAATATTGCATCGGCGAGTTCGCAAGCTCCGAGGGCAAGCGCGGCGGTGAATTCTACACACCGAAATCCGTTGTCGACACGATGATCGAGATGATCGAACCGACCAAGGGCCGCGTCTATGACCCCTGCTGCGGCACGGGCGGCTTTTTCGTGCAGTCGGAACGCTTCATCGACGCGCATTCCGGCAAGTCCACCGACATCGCGATCTACGGGCAGGAACGCAACCATACCACCTTTGGCCTTGCCCGGATGAACCTGGCGATCCGGGGCATCTTTGCCGACATCCGCTGGAACTCCGAGGGCACTTTGGTGCGCGACGAATTCCCGGATGAGCGCTTCGACTACATCCTCGCCAACCCGCCGTTCAACATCTCTGACTGGTCGGGCGATCTGCTGCGGGAAGATCGGCGCTGGCGGTTTGGCGCGCCGCCAGTCGGCAACGCGAACTTCGCCTGGATACAGCACATCCACGCGCATTTGTCGGTGTCGGGCATCGGTGGTGTGGTGATGGCGAATGGCTCGATGTCGTCGATGTCGGGCGGCGAGGGTGAGATCCGGCGCGCGCTGGTCGAGGGAGACGCGGTCGATGCGATGGTGGCTCTGCCGGGGCAGTTGTTCTACGGCACGCAGATTCCGGCCTGCCTGTGGATCATGGCCAAGGATAAATCCAACGGTATCGCCAAATCCGCCAAACTGCGGGATCGTCGGGGCGAGGTTTTGTTCATCGACGCCCGCAAGATGGGCACGCTGGTGACGGGGTCGCGCAAGCAAAAAGAGCTGTCGGATACCGAGGTGGCGCGGATCGCGCAGGCCTACCACGCCTGGCGCGGTGAGCCGGACGCGGGCCTTTACGCGGATCAGCCAGGTTTCTGCAAAGCCGCCCCCTTGGCCGAGATTGCCAAGCATAACTTCGTGCTGACACCGGGCCGCTACGTTGGCGCAGGCGCGGTGGAAGATGACGGCGAGGTGTTTGAAGATAAATTCGACCGCCTGCTGTCCACCCTGCGCGTGCAGTTTGCCGAAGGGCGGCAGCTGGAGGCCGAGATTGAGGCGCGGTTGGGGGCGCTGGGATGACGCAACCGTCAGACGACCTGCATGAGACGGACGATATGTGCCCAACTATGGCGGCATTGAAGGCGCTCGGCTTTCTAAATCAGCTACCTGAGTTTGCACGGAACAATCTCGGGTTCCAAATGGGGTCCTTCGAACTGAGCGCGCAGGAAATGGTCAACTTGTCCATGGTGCCGATCGTTCAGATCTCTGGAGTTTTACAAACCCCTAGCGTTTTGGCCGTGATTGACCTGGAACTGCGGCAGGGTCTCAAGAAGCCCGAGGAAGCGGCGGCTTGGCTGGTCTTTGGTCTTCAGAGCTACAAAAGGGATTTGGGGCTGCTCCCCGTTTGGTGGGCGATTGGCGAGGCGTCGCTTCACCTGCACCCAGTAGTGAAACAAAGGCGAAGAGCGAAAGAGCGGGCTGTGACTCGCACAAACAGTCCACATTGTGTGCTGGATATCGACCATGCACAGCTATTCCGCCGTCAGCTTCGTCACGCACTCAGCCAACTATCCGACTCGACGGACGCCACGATGACCTTCGACGGGAAGCTTCTCAGTATAGAAGTCGCGGGTAAGCTGGTCTCGGTTTTGGCGCACGGAGTTGCTTGGCCGCATGCAGTGCGTTGGGGCGTCACCAACGAAACTAAGCTGCCGGCACGCTTCAAGGCACCGCAGGTGCAGATAAGGTATTTTGATGGTCAGTGGGATTTCGAAAACTGCCGATATACTGCGGAAGAGGTGCTTGATTGAGGTGGGTGCAATGACAGGGTCGAGTGCCAAGAATCTGATAGCCACAACGGCGCGGCGATTAGCAGCGAGTGCGCTGATCGCCTGGTTTGATCACATGATATGCACCTTATGTAACCAACTGGGCGAAGGTCGGCGACTCGAGATGGTCGTTGAGGCATGATTGGGGGTGCCACGATGACAGGTTGGCAGAAAACGGTATGGGGTGAGGTCTGCATTCTTGCCTATGGCAGAGCGATCAAAGGCTATCATGAAAAAACTTCAGGTATTCCAGTCTTTGGGACAAATGGCCAGATCGGCTGGTGGGATAAACCATTGCAAAGCACGCCTGGAATCGTCGTAGGGCGCAAAGGTGCTTATCGCGGGATTCACTATTCAGCGCGGCCGTTCTTCGTCATTGATACCGCTTACGCGCTGAAGCCCGGCCTAGGCCTTGATCCACGATGGGCTTACTACTGCCTTCTCGGCGTTGATATTAATTCGATGGATTCCGGCTCTGCCATCCCATCGACAAATCGCGACGAGTTCTACTCGATGCCGTTGCTGCTTCCGCCTCTCCCTGAACAACGCGAGATCGCGTCTGTGCTTGGTGCGCTGGACGACAAGATCGAGTTGAACCGCAAGATGGCGGCGGTGTTGGAGGAGATGGCGCGGGCGCTGTATCGGTCGTGGTTTGTCGATTTCGACCCGATCTGGGCCAAAGCCGAGGGCCGCCCTCCCGCCCACATGGACCCCGCCACCGCCGCGCTGTTCCCGGATGGGTTTGATGATGAGGGGCTGCCGCTTGGGTGGGAACGTGGCTTAGTTGAAGACCTATTCGTGCTGCAACGTGGTTTTGACTTGCCCGCATCAACTCGGACGGATGGCCCGTATCCCGTGTTTGCGGCTGGTGGACATCATGGCACTCACACTGAATACAAGGTCAAAGGCCCCGGAGTAACGACAGGGCGAAGTGGGGTCATTGGTGACGTCTTTTTGATTATGGAAGATTTCTGGCCTCTAAATACTTCGCTGTGGGTCAAAGAATTCAAGAGAGGTTCAGCATACTTCACCTACTTCTTTATGGGCACTTTGGACTTGAAATCACTAAACTCAGGATCAGCCGTGCCATCGTTAAACAGGAATAACGTGCATAACCTGACCGCCGACATTCCTCCCACGGCGCTCGTCACCGCGTTCGATGAGCGCGTTTCACCCATTTTCGCAAAACTTGCGGCCTTGGAGAGGGAAAACCAAACCCTCGCCACCCTACGCGACAGCCTGCTGCTTCGGCTGATGACTGGCGAACTCCGCGTTGGCGCGGCGCGCGAAAAGATGCAGGACGTTGCGTGATGATAACGCCCTATCCAGTCTCCGAGCCGTTTCTGGAAGGAGAGGCTGATCCAGAAATCGACTATTTCTCTGCCATCGCGGCATTTTCTGAAAAACGGTTTGTTCATCTCACGCGCCGCGTCATTTTCCGGATGCAGCGGCGAAAGGCGTTTGACGTCTTCGAGGGTGAAACGTCGAAACTCAAGAATCTGTGGGCCGAGTGGCGCTGGAGCAATGAAAAGCACTCGTTCGAGAGCGATGCTTCGTTGACGGCTATCGAAGACATTGTGACTGAGATCATCGCCGAGGTCGTGGATGATATCGACCACGAAACTGCTGTGCTGCTCAGTTGTGCTGCATCGAGTGACCAAGAGCACATGCCGGCGCGAAGCGACCACACAATCGCCGCTGTTATACGCGAGATGCTTGCCGAAGCCGCCAGCCAGCTTAGTGTCGACACTTACGAAGAGGATTGGTGATGTTTCGAGTTGATCGCGGCCAGAACCGTCTCTCACGGCTGACGCAGAAGAAATTCGGCGATCTGGCGCTGCGCGAGCGCGACCATTTGCAGGAATGGCTCGTGCATCAGCCCGATGCTTTGGGCGAAGAGCTGTTGATCATCCAGAAAGAGTTCGACGGCTTTGACGAAACCCGCGAACGGCTCGACCTTCTGGCGCTCGACAAGCAGGGCAACCTGGTGGTGATCGAGAACAAGCTGGACGATTCAGGCCGCGATGTGACTTGGCAGGCGCTGAAATACACCGCCTATGTCTCGGGCCTGAACAAGGGGCAGATCGTCGAGATTTACCAGCAATACCTGGACCGCTACTGCGGCGGCGGCAGTGCCAGCACCCGGATCTGCGAGTTCATGGAGGTGGAGGAGCTGGAAGAAACCGTGCTGAACCCCGGCAACGGCCAGCGCATGATCTTCATCGCCGCCAACTTCCGCCGCGAGGTGACGGCGACGGTGCTGTGGCTGCTGAGCCGCGGCATCCGCGCGCAGTGTTTCAAAGTATCGCCCTACAGCTATGGCGACGAGCTGTTCATCGACCTGCAACAGATAATCCCACCGCCCGAGGCCGCCGACTACATGATGGGCATTTCGTCAAAAGAGGTCGAGGAAAGCTCGACCCAAGGCGTGCAGAAACGGCGGTATGAGTTGCGAATGCAGTTCTGGGCCAAGGCGCTGGAACGTCTTAGGGCGGATGGGGTGGATTTGTTTGGCAACATCAACCCGACGAAAGACCAATGGCTGAGCGCAGGGTCTGGCGTGCGGTCCTGCCCGTTCCAGATGATCTTTGGCCGTGACGAGGCGCGGGTCGAATTGTCGCTGAACCGGGCAAATGAAGCCGAGAACAAGCGGTTGTTCGATCAGTTGTTTGCGTTGCGGCCACAGATCGAGGCGGCCTTTGGTCACGCGCTTGACTGGCGGCGGATGGACGATAAAAAGCAAAGCCGCATCGTGTTTGCCAATGATTTTGACGGCTACAACCGCGATAACTGGCCTGAGATGACGGCGTGGTTGTCAGATCACATCCGCAAGCTGGAGGCTGCGTTCCGCGATCACTTGGTGCGGCTGGGTCGGACGGTGCGCCTGCAGGACGAGGATTCTGTGTAATGGCGTGGATCACCGAGGCTGATCTGGAAGCGCATTTCATGGCGAGCCTTGAACCGCTTGGATACCGCCTACAGCACGGTTCAGAAGTCTCGCCAGAGATGCGCGCACCGCTGCGGGCCAGTTTTCGCGATACCATCCTGCGCTCGGTGCTGCGTTCGGCAATCGCTCGGCTGAACCCCGGCCTGCCTGACACGGCGCTTAACGAGGCTGCACTGCGGCTTGAGGACGTGGTTTTCACCACCGATCTGGTGCAGGAAAACCGCCGCCTTCATGATCTGATGGTCAACGGCATTGCGGTGACGTGGTGGAAGGACGGCGAGGAGCGCAACTCGCGGGTGCAGATCATCGACTGGAGCGATTCTCAGAACGACTGGCGCGCGGTCAATCAGCTGGATGTGGTGGGTAAAACCCCGCGCATCCCCGATGTGGTGCTGTTCCTGAACGGCCTGCCGCTGGTGGTCGTGGAGTTGAAAGGCACTGAGGGCGCGGGTCTGCAAGCTGCCTGGAACCAGACCGCCACCTACCGGGGCGACATTCCCGACCTATTTCGCACCTCGCTGTTGACGGTGATCTCTGACGGTCTGAACGCGCGCTACGGCTCGATCTCAGCAGGTCTGGATCGGTTCATGCGCTGGCGCACCGTAGATGGCGAGACGCTGGTGGCGGATGGCTCAGCCTTGGCCTTGCAGGTGCTGACCGAGGGGCTGCTGTCACGCCGGGTGCTGCTCGACATGCTGCGCTGGTTTGTGGTGTTCGAAGATGAAGGCCGCGGCCCGATCAAGAAGGTGGCAGGCTACCATCAGTTCCATGCCGTGCGCAAAGCGTGCGAGGCGATCCTGTCAGCCCGTGGACGCGACGGTAAGGCCGGGGTGATCTGGCACACCCAGGGCTCGGGTAAGAGCCTGCTGATGACGTTCTTGGCCGGCCGGGTGATGCACGATCCGGCGATGGAGAACCCGACGCTGCTGGTGCTGACAGACCGCAATGACCTGGACAACCAGCTGTTTGCGACTTTCGCGCGCTGCAAGCAACTCTTGGGCGAAGACCCGGTGCAGGCCGACAGCATCGGCAGTCTGAAGGATCTGCTGAACCGTCAGGTCGGCGGGATCATCTTTTCCACCATCCAGAAATTCCGCCCTGAGGTTGGTGAGACTTTTCCAGAATTGACCGCGCGGTCGAACGTAGTGGTGATGGTGGATGAGGCGCACCGCACGCAATACGGATTTGAGGCAAAGCTGAAGGACTCGGGCGAGCTGCGCCACGGTCTAGCCTATCAGCTGCGCCAGGCGCTGCCGAACGCGGTGTATGTCGCCTTCACTGGCACGCCGATCGACCTTGTGGGCGCCAACACGCGCGGCGTGTTTGGTGAGTATATCGACGTCTATGACATAGCCCAAGCCGTCGAGGACGGAGCGACGGTGCCGATCTACTACGAGGCGCGCGTTGCCAAGATCACCTTGGACGAGGCGGCAGTGGCCACGCTGGACGAGGAGTTCGACGAAGCGACTGAAGCGCTCGGCAGCGATGATGCCACCGCTGTCGCGAAGAAATGGGCGCGGGTCGAAGCCTTGGTGGGGTCTGACAAGCGACTGGATAGCGTGGTGCAGGACATCCTCACCCATTTTGACGCTCGGTTCGTGGCGATGGGCGGCAAGGCGATGATTGTCTGCATGAGCCGCCGGATCTGCGCTGAGGTCTACGCCCGCATCATCGCCGCCCGGCCAGATTGGCATGGCGATACCGACGATCTTGGTGTGGTCAAGGTGGTGATGACGGGCTCCGCCACCGACCCTGCGCTGTTGCAGCCACACATCCGTTCAAAATCCCGGCAGGAAGCGGTCCGCAACCGATTCAAGGACCCTGCGGATCCGCTGAAGCTGGTCATCGTGCGCGACATGTGGCTGACTGGTTTTGATGCGCCTTGCATGAACACTCTCTATATCGACAAACCTATGAAGGGTCATGGCTTGATGCAGGCGATTGCCCGCGTCAACCGGGTGTTCCGCGATAAGCCGGCCGGGCTGGTGGTCGACTACATCGGCATCGCGGCCGAGTTGAAGGCCGCGCTTGCGCATTACTCACAAGGCGATCAGGCACAGACGGGCGTAGACGAGGCAGAGGCTGTCGGGGCTTTTCTGGATGCGCTGGACGTGGCTCGGTCGCTGTTTCACGGCTTCGACTACTCCAGGGGTCTCGGCGGCACTCCCACAGAGCGGCTGACGACACTGCCAGGTGCGATCGAGCATATTCTGTCGAAGGACGCTGACGCAGACGGCAGAAGCACCGGGGCCAAGCGCTTTCACGATGCCGTTGCTGCTCTGGTCAAAGCCTACAAACTCGCCTCAGGCAGCCCGCAGGCCACCGACCACGCCGAAGAAGTTGCATTCTTCGCGGCGGTGCGGGCGGGCCTCGAGAAGCTCTCGGTGGGAGGCAACGGCGGCGACCGGAGTGGTTCGGATTTCGCCATCCAGCAGCTGATCAACAATGCCGTCGCCTCGACCGAGGTTGTCGATATCCTCGAAGCGTGTGGCTTTGATCGGCCTGACATCAGCATCTTGTCCGACGCGTTCATGGTCGAGCTGCAGGCGATGAAGCACAAGAACCTGGCTGTGGAGGCACTGAAGAAGCTGCTGAACGGCGAGATCAGCGCCCGCACCCGCACAAACATCGTCCAACAAGAAGAGTTCTCGTCGCGGCTGGAGCAAGCCATCGCGCGGTATCACAACCGGAGCGTTGACGCGATCCAGGTGCTGCAGGAGCTAATCCAGATCGCGAAGGACTTGCAGAAAGAGCCTGAGGACGGGCTGACATCGGCAGAGCGGGCGTTCTACGACGCGCTCGCGCAAAACAACAGCGCGGTTGAGATCATGAGCAATGACGAACTCCGTATCATCGCCACCGAGCTGGTCGCCACCGTCCGCAGCAACGGCGGCACTGACTGGTGGAAGCGCGACAACGTGCGCGCCAAGATGCGGGTCGCTGTGAAACGGATTCTCCAACGCCACGGGTATCCGCCAGATCTCGCGTCCGAGGCAGTCAAGACAGTGCTCAAGCAGGCCGAGGCGCTGGCGCGGGAGGTGGGGTGAGCAGTATCACTCTGCACCTTCGCAACAAAACGACGTTCAGGTTGCTGACGGTTGCCGCTCAGAATGATCGCGAGCACCAAGGCCTCCGCAGGGCGCTGGAGCGAGTCACTGAGCGGCCATCTTGCACGGGCTGCTCTCGGTGTGGCAAAATGGATTAGTTGTCCTCAGTGTGCCGCCCAGCGAGTCTGTGCGCTGAATTGGTCAGCACATCAAGAAGTGGCCGCGGTCAGCAACCATGGGTGCGCATTGCAGTTGATCACCGGATGGCTGCGGTTGTTCGAGGGCCTGCAATCTTGTTTTTTGCTGTCACTCTCGCGAGTTCATACGACGCCTGAGCCCGGCGGATCATGGGATGATTGCAAACAAACAGGTCGCCTGGTTCAAGTCTGAGCAGGTTCGCTGTCCGGCGCGTGCTTTTCAGCAGGTAGTCCACCCAGCCAGCCGCGTAGTAGAGAGGTCTAATGTCGAGCTGGCGATCACCGCCGATGGCATGGGTCGCCAAGCCTGCGGCCTTTATCAGAGCGGCTTCGAGCCGACACAGGTCTGGGTCAGATAGTTGACCCGGGTCGACCACACCGTGCAGATGAAGCCTATTGCCTCCTTTATCGGGGCCAACCTCAAAGAGCCAGGCGAGCGGAAGATGTTCGAGACCCGCCGCCCTGAGATGCTTGTCGATGTTCTTTCTCATTCGCGTCCGAGGGTCTTCTACAGAAAGCAGCATGCTTTCACGTTCAAGCCCGAGGTTGAGAGAAAATGCCAGTCCACCGGCAACCGCAGTATGTGAGGCTGCCGCGGAAAACTTCTCGATCCCAGACGTGTCGCGCCATCTTTTTCGGATGAAGTTCTCAACACAGGCACTTCTGTGGCGCGGACGTCTTGTCGGTAGCGCGGGCTTGCGTTCGAGAGGATGCACGATCGAGATGCCGGCGGCCGACTTTCGACCGGGTCTTCCTGTAAGGTTGTTGACGCTGACGATCTTGATGTTCTTGTGGTCTGATGCTTCGTGGTTGGGGGCTGATGTAGGGGTGGGAGCTGCACACTGAGGCGCTTGTGGTGGTTTGGGAGTGAAGGCCTGCTTTTCTTGGGCGATTTCGCTCTGGCCAGAAGGAGCCGAGGAGCCAATTTTGCCGGGCGGCCACATCTCAGTGACTTTGGACACTACGGGCGACATGTCGAGACCAGCCGATATGGTTGCATGGGGGCACGATGACGCGCCTTCACTTAACTTGCAGTGCAAAGTCTGGGCAGGCGGAGCCAGCTGCCTCAGCTCGGCGATGGTTTCGACAGGATTGATCATGAAGCACCAGTTGGCGAAAATTGGACTAGGAGCGCAGCAGCCAGGTGGAACCTGGGGTGACGATGAGCGAAATTTCTTTCTGCTCTGCTTGGTGCTTTTGCTTGGCGCTGCTGTCCGGTCTTTCGACCTCCGGCACTCAGCACATAGTCGGGCCGAGATCGTGGTTCAACGTCTAGCTCAGGGCTTTTTTCGCACTGCTCACTTCGCGTGGTTTCGCCGCACGTGCCCTGAAGAGGTGCAATTTCTGAGCGCCGGTCTGTGCAACCACAGGCTTCCGCTGAAAATTGAGCGATATTTCCAGGGTTCTGTTTCGATGCTGACCATTATTCGTCGCTGGTCAATGCTGGCGCTGCTGAATATCGAGTGAGACACGCGCGTTGATCGTGGCCATGGGGGCGGATGTGCCCGCAGGAGTCTTTGGAGGCCCGCCAGGGATCGTTGCTGCCGTTTTAGCAACCCCGCCACCCTGCTGCCCTGATAGCGATGTGGCGCGAGCCTATGGAGTCCCTCAGGATTGGACACACGAAGGCGTTTGAGTGGCGGCTTTCGACATATTGAACTTGCCGCGATGCTTGACGCGCGTTCTCATCGAAATCGAATTAAGTTGAAGAACCGCGTAATCACGAGACGTTCATAAGCTTGCGTCAAGGCATCCGGTAACCCGCCTTTGGGAAAGCCCATCACGACGAGATTTACTGTGGGCTTAACAGTATCCACCCTCAACAGCTTACCTCGTTGCATAATGGGCGCACTGGGCTGCAAAAAACTTAGGTAGAGCGGTGGGGCGGATTTGTCCTGCACGGCGCAATAAGGTTCAGCTGGGTGCGTCAGGAGGCGCCTTCGACACAATTTCTTTGAGTGTATGTAGGCCTATTTCTGCTTTTCCCTTTTCCAACATTCAAAGCTTTCCATCAAAAGCTCCTTCATCGACTTGCCGTGGATTGCAGCGGTGCTTTTGAACTCGACGTGCCATTTACGGTCAACTCCGAAAGTCATTGACACGTTGTCCTCAGCGCGCAGTCTATCCGCGGAACCCACTACTTCTGCCGCAGGCAGCGAGGACTTGTGAGCGGGCGGCGTTGGCACCGGGCTGCAGGCGGTTTGGTCATCCATGAAGTTTCTCCTTTAGGTTCACCGAGGTGGGCGATACCGAAGTCATCGCTGTTTTAATCGCCTGCGGTAAGTGGGTCTAAGTCTGGGTTTGAAGAACAACTGTTCGTGGCGCAATGTCAAGCTGTGCGAGATGGCTCCGCGCCATGGAACGCAGTAACGAACTCCTTGTCTTGGCCTTTGCCGAAGCGCTCGTCGCAGAGCGTAAGCGGGCCGGATTAACCCAGGAGGATCTGGCTGAGCGGGCGAACGTGTCGGTGCGCTTCGTCTCGTTTCTTGAGACAGGAAAGCGCCAACCTTCGCTCAGTGCGTTGGCAGCCGTCAGTTTGGGCTTGGGGATTTCGATGTCGCAGCTCATCCTCGTGGTGGAGGCGAAACACGCAGAGCAAGGCTGATTAAGGTTTCCGAGCGCGGCCTAGACAAGTTCTCTTAATGTTCCCATGGTTGTTGGTGTTCGATTCGGGAGCGCCACGATGTGCAATCTCTACTCTCAAACCAAAAGCCAAGACGCGATGCGGCATGTGTTTGACGATATGGCCGAGGGCGATGAGCTGGTTGATGACCTGACAGGCAACTTGCCGCCAATTCCGGGGATCTACCCCGACTACCCCGCGCCGATCTTTCGTCATGCGGCGGGCGGTGGTTGGCAGCTGTCGATGGCACGTTGGGGCATGCCGACGCCGCCGCAGTTTCTGGCAGGCAAGCGCACCGATCCGGGTGTCACGAACATCCGCAATCTGGCATCGCCGCATTGGCGACGCTGGCTTGGCGTCGAGCATCGCTGTCTGGTGCCGTTCACCCGTTTTTCCGAACCAGACAGCCGACTTGGCCCCGGCAAAGGCAAGCCCGTGTGGTTCGCTTTGGGGGCTGATCGTCCGCTGGCGTTCTTTGCAGGTATCCGCACGGAATGGACATCGGTGCGCAAGCTGAAGGAAGGCGCGGTGACGGTGGATGCCTTCGGTTTTCTCACCTGCGCGCCCAACCGTGAAGTGGAACGCATCCACCCCAAAGCCATGCCGGTTATTCTGGTGCGCCCGGAAGAATGGCGGCTGTGGTTGACCGCGCCGATGGATCGCGCCCTACATCTGCAACGCCCACTGCCTGATGGTGAGTTGGATATCGTGCTGGAGGATCTGCATGACGATCCTGCATGACCGCGCACATCAACTGCCATCGACTGATCCCTTCGCCCTGACCGCCAAGCGCGTGCATGAGGTTGAGGGGTCGGGGCGCCGCAGTTTTGCGCTGTTTCAGACGCTGCGCCACCCCGGAGCCGTTGTCTGGGTGCTGCCCGCGCATGAACAGCAACGTCCGATGCTGCGGGGTCTGCCGGCGGGGCTGGCAGAGCGCTTGCTGCTGCTCACCCCAAAAGGTGAGACCGATCTTCTGTGGTGTGTCGAGGAGGTGCTGCGCGCAGGGCCTGTCGCGCTGGTCATCGCAAAACCGCAGCAAGCGATGTCGCTGACCGCAGGTCGCCGTTTGCAACTCGCAGCCGAAGCGGGGCGCACGACCGGGTTGATGTTGATCCGCGAGGGTCAGGGCAGCAATGCGACCGAGACACGCTGGCGCTGCGCAGCGGCTCCGGCGACGGGAGCGGACTCGACTCTGCATCACTGGGCGCTTAATAAGAACAAATCAGGAACTCTTGGGTTTTGGACTGTGAACTGGAATGGCGCGACGGCTGCTGTCGATCTGGTTCCCCCGGCTGGCGAGCGACAC
>JBKJTI010000176.1:0-18565 GCA_046590425.1 Cypionkella sp.
GTTGGAGTATGCCGCGATGTCCGCTTTGCGCGATGCTGGGATGAAATCGAAAGCTTGGCCCTTTGAAGAGGCCCGCGCGCTGCTGAAACGCTATGAGAAGAAGGCGCCGGAAAAGGGATATGTGCTGTTTGAGACCGGCTATGGCCCCTCGGGTCTGCCCCATATCGGCACTTTTGGCGAGGTCGCCCGCACCACGATGATCCGCCGCGCGTTCGAGGCGATTTCCGATATTCCGACGCGGTTGATCTGTTTCTCGGATGACGTGGACGGCATGCGGAAAGTGCCCGAGAATGTGCCGCAGCAGGATATGCTGCGCGAGCATATGCAGAAGCCTTTGACCTCGGTGCCCGACCCGTATGGCGAATTTGACAGCTTTGGCGCGCATAACAACGCCATGTTGCGGCGGTTTCTGGATACGTTTGGCTTTGAGTATGAATTCATCAGCGCGACCGAGTTTTATAAATCGGGGCAGTTTGATGACACGCTGAAGCTTGCGACCGAACGTTATGACGCGATCATGAAGATCATGCTGGCGTCACTGCGCGAAGAACGCCAGCAGACCTATTCCTGCTTCCTGCCGATCCATCCCGAGACGGGCCGGGTGATGTATGTGCCGATGAAGAATGTCGATCCGGTCAACCACACCATCACCTTTGATGATGAGGATGGCCGCGAATGGACGCTTCCGGTCACCGGCGGCAACGTCAAGCTTCAATGGAAGCCGGATTTCGGCGCACGCTGGGCGGCGCTGGATGTTGATTTTGAGATGTATGGCAAGGATCACTCCACCAATACCCCGATCTATGACGGGATTTGTGAGGTTTTGGGTGGGCGCAAGCCGAACCACATGAGCTATGAGCTGTTCTTGGATGATCAGGGCCAGAAGATTTCCAAATCGAAAGGCAATGGCCTGACGATTGACGAATGGCTGTCTTATGCCTCGTCGGAAAGCCTGTCGTATTTCATGTATCAAAAGCCGAAGACGGCGAAGCGAATGCATTTCGACGTGATCCCACGCGCGATGGACGAATATCACCAGCAATTGCGGGCCTATCCGACGCAGGATGTCGATCAGCAGGTGAACAATCCGGTTTGGCATATTCACAAGGGCAACCCGCCCGCGTCGAAAATGGTGGTGCCGTTCTCGATGCTGTTGAACCTCGCCTCGGTGTCGGGCGCGAAGGATGCCAAGGGTCTTTGGGGCTTTATCAAGCGCTATGCGCCGGATGCCTCACCCGAGGGCAATCCCGATCTGGATGCGGCGGCGGGTTATGCTTTGCGCTATTTTGCCGACCGTATTGCGCCGACACGGGTGTTCCGTCTGCCGACCGATCAGGAACGCGCAGCCATGCTGGATCTGCGGGCGCGACTGGTGGCTTGGGATGGCGGTCTGGACGACGAGGCGCTGCAAAGCATGGTGTTCGCCGTTGGCAAAGAGCATAGCTTTGAGCCGCTGCGCGATTGGTTCAAGGCGCTGTATGAGGTGCTGCTCGGTGCCTCGGATGGACCGCGCTTTGGCGGCTTCATCGCGCTTTACGGCGTGGATGAGACGATTGCCCTGCTCGATCGCGGCTTGAACGGCGAACTGATCGCCTGATCTGCTGAAAATTTATGCTCCCGGTCCGGCCTTGGCGTCTGGGCCGGGGGTTTTCATTTGACGAAAGCCCACCTTGCTTTACCGTTCTGAATGGGGACGGTGTGAAAGGGGTTGCGATGCGACTTTACCTTTATGTGGTGGCTTTTGCCGGGCTGGCCCTGCCCGCTTTGGCGCAGGAAGTGCCTATTCAACAGACCATTCAACAGCAGCTTGACGCCTTCAACGCCCGCGATATCAGCAAGGCTTGGACCTATGCTTCGCCGAATATAAAAGGCGTTTTCGGCACACCGGATCAGTTTGGCGAGATGGTCGAAAAGGTCTATCCGATGGTCTGGCGGCATGATGCGGTGCGGATGCTGGAATTGCGCACGGTGGCGGGCAGTCTGTGGCAGCGGGTGATGATCACCGATGCCGGCGGGCGAACCTATCTGCTAGATTATATGATGGTTGAGACGCCGGATGGCTGGCAGATCAACGCGGTGCAACTGTTGCCGCAGCAGGGCGTCGGGGCCTGAGGCGCTTTTCCAGCGTGACCGCTGTCAGGGTTTTGGCGGCACAGCGGCCTTTGGGCCGATTTCGAGAGTCATGTTTTCGGGCGATGGGTTTTGATCAGGGCCGGGTCGGTCTCGATCCAACCCGCGCCGATCAGGTCCAGACAATACGGCACTGCGGCGAAGATGGAGTCGAGGCTGGTGGCGATGGCGTTGGGGCTGCCCGGCAAAGTGATGATCAGGGTTTTGCCTCGGATGCCTGCGGTTTGCCGCGAGAGGATCGCCGTGGCGACGACTTTACCGTTGGCCGCCCGCATCGCCTCGCCAAACCCCGGCAGTTCCATGTTGATCACATCGGCGAGGGCTTCGGGCGTCTGATCGCGCGGGCTGGGGCCGGTGCCGCCAGTGGCAAGGATCAGATCGGCCTGCCAGGTGTCGGCAAGGTCGCGGAGTTCGGTGGCCACCGCGGCGCGACCATCCGGGGTGATGCGGCGCAGGATTTCGACGGGCGTGGTGAGGGTGCGCCGCAGCCATTCCTCGGCAGCTGGGCCGCCCCGGTCTTGATATTCGCCTTTTGCGGCCCGATCAGAGACGGTGAGGATAGCGATGCGGGCGGCGGCTTTGGCGGACATGGCGGCAGACATGGGGCGGCTCCTTTTGGGCGGCAGGGTGCGGGTTTGGCGGCGCGGGTGCAAGCCCCTGCTTGCCGCAACGCGGCTGCGGGCGTAAGCTATGCCTTGCCCGGTTGGGGCCGAAAAGGATGCCGTTTGCCTGATTTTACGCTGCCCGATCTGGGCTGGTCTGACCATTTCTCTGAACAGCTGACCGAGGAGGATGCGGGGCTTGTGCCTGCGCGGCTGAGTTCATTGCACCGCGCAAGAGTGCAGGCTTTGACGGCAGAGGGGGCGGTGGAACTGCTCTGCCCGCCGACGCTGTCGGTCGCGGGCATGGCGGTGGGCGATTGGGTGCTGGCGGATGGCCCGCGGGTGGGTCGGGTGCTGGACCGTATCAGCCTGCTGCAGCGCCGCGCGGCAGGCACCGGGACGGTGGCGCAACTGATCGCGGCCAATGTCGATACGATGTTCGTCGTCACCTCGTGCAACGCCGATTTCAACGAGGCGCGATTGGAGCGCTATCTGGTCCTCGCCCATTCCGCCGGAATCACCCCCGTTCTGGTGCTGACCAAGGCGGATATGGCCGAGGCTGCACCCTATGTGGCGAGGGCGGAAGGCCTGTCAGCGGGGATGGCGGTGGTGGCGCTGAACGCCAAATCCGGGGATCTTTCGGTGCTCGATCCGTGGTGCCGCACCGGGCAAACTGTGGTGTTGCTGGGGTCCTCTGGCGTTGGAAAATCCACGCTCGCCAATAGCTTGACCGGTGGTGCGCTGGAGGTTGGCCCGGTGCGGGAAGATGACGCCAAGGGGCGACACACCACCACCTCGCGCTATTTGCTGGCACTGCCGGCGGGCGGCTGGCTGATCGACACGCCAGGGGTGCGCGAGTTGCAGCTTACCGACGTGGCCGATGGTATTGATATGCTGTTTTCCGATCTGATTGACCTTGCAGCAGATTGTCGGTTCCGCGATTGCAAACATACGGTCGAGCCCGGTTGCGCGGTGCAGGCGGCGATCAAGGCGGGCATGGTCGATGTACGTCGGTTGGAGAGTTGGCGGAAACTGGGTGCGGAGGAGCGCGCCAATTCCTCGGCGATGCAGGTATCAAAAGTGCGGGCTGCGGGGAAGTATACCAAGAAATCTGCGGCAAAGCGGCGGCCCGGCGGCTAGTGTGGATTGGGGGCCAGCCCCCAAACCGCCGGGATATTTACGCCAATCTGAAAGGAAATTTTAGGTAAACTTTAGAGGCTTGTCTGGTTTGAGGCTTGGCTGGCCCAGAGGAATTGCTGCGGGGTTTCCACCGCACAGGGGCGGGCTTGGCGCAGGCGGTTCAGTGCGGGTTCCGGGGC
Source organism: Cypionkella sp. (assembly GCA_046590425.1). Lineage (GTDB taxonomy): Bacteria > Pseudomonadota > Alphaproteobacteria > Rhodobacterales > Rhodobacteraceae > Cypionkella. The sequence goes on from JBKJTI010000176.1 coordinate 4,052, forward strand.
TTCTCCGGCCTCGATCATCAGACGCAATGCTGCGGTGCCGGATCTGCCGCAGCCGCCCATGCAGTGCAGCAGGACGTTGTGGCCTTTGGCCAGTTCGCCATGGGCGAGGGCAGAGATTTCGGCCCAACCTGCGCTTGGGGTGTCATAATCTGCGGTGGGCAAATGCGCCCATTGGATGCCGGATTGAGAAAGGTCTGCGCCAAGGCTGGCGGCGGTGCGCTCCAGATCTTCGGTGGTGATGAAGCTGACCAACAGCGACGGCTGCCAATGCTGGATCGCCGCAAGATCGGCCTCGTAGAACCCCGCGCGACCGGGGCATGGGCTGACACCCAAGACCCCCTGCCCCACGTTCAGTTCTGCGATTGTCAGCCGCATCTGTTCCTCTTTGGTTTACGTTTGACCGCGCGCGCCGTAGTCTGGCGCGACCCGAATCCGCCCGCATAATCTCTGAGGTATGATGACCGAAACCACGCCGCAAACCTATCAGGTTTTGGCCCGCAAATACCGCCCCGCGACCTTTGCCGATCTTGTCGGGCAAGAGGCGATGGTGCGCACGCTGAAGAACGCCTTCGCGGCGGACCGGATTGCGCATGCGTTTATGCTGACGGGTATCCGTGGCACCGGCAAAACCACCACCGCGCGGATTGTGGCCAAGGGGCTGAATTGCGTCGGGCCTGATGGCCATGGCTTGCCCACGACGGAACCCTGTGGGGTCTGCGAGCCTTGTGTGGCGATTGCCGAAGGTCGTCATGTTGACGTGATGGAGATGGATGCGGCCTCGCGCACAGGGGTGAACGACATGCGTGAAGTCATTGATTCTGTGCATTATCGGGCGGCTTCGGCGCGGTATAAGATCTATATCATCGACGAAGTGCATATGCTGTCCAACGCCGCCTTCAACGCGCTGTTGAAGACGCTGGAGGAGCCTCCGGCGCATGTGAAATTCATCTTCGCCACCACCGAAATTCGCAAGGTTCCGGTGACAGTTCTCAGCCGGTGCCAGCGGTTTGATCTGAAGCGCATTGAGCCGGAAGTGCAGATGGCCTTGATGCGCAAGATCGCCAATGCCGAGGGGGCAGCGATCACCGACGGCGCTTTGGCGCTGATTGCGCGGGCGGCGGAGGGCTCGGCACGGGATGCGACTTCGCTGCTGGATCAGGCGATTTCCAATGGCGCGGGAGAGACCACCGCCGATCAGGTGCGGGCGATGCTGGGGCTGGCGGATCGCGGCCGTGTGCTCGATCTGTTTGATCTGATTATGAAGGGCGAGGCAGCGGGGGCTTTGGCGGAATTGTCGGGCCAATACGCCGACGGCGCGGATCCGATGGCGGTTTTGCGTGACTTGGCGGAAATCACCCATTGGGTTTCGGTCATCAAGATCACGCCCGAAGCTGCCGAAGACCCGACGACGCCGCAGGATGAACGCGAACGTGGCCTTGCGATGGCGGGCATTTTGCCAATGCGGGTGCTGACGCGGATGTGGCAGATGCTGCTGAAGGCGTTGGAGGAAGTGGCGCTGGCACCAAATGCGATGATGGCCGCTGAGATGGCGGTGATCCGGCTGACACATGTGGCCGATCTGCCGGACCCTGAGACGCTGGTGAAGAAACTGATGTCGCAAAGCGCGCCAGCGCGGCCTACGGGTGGTGCGCCTGCGGGCGGTGGCGGCGGCATGGTGCATGGCGCGCTGCGGATGGCACCCGCGGGGCCCGCGCGGGGCCCGACCATGCACGGCGGGCAGGCTTTAGCCGTGGCGGAAAGCCAGTTGGTGGTTTACGCCAGCTTCGCGCAAGTGGTTGAGTTGATCCGTGAAAAGCGTGATATGCGGCTGCTGGTTGAGGTCGAGGAAGGCGTCAAACTGGCGAAGTACGCGCCGGGGCGGATTGAGTTTGAACCGGCTGCGGGCGCGAAGGCGGATTTGGCGGCACGGCTAAGCCAGCGCTTGCAGGGCTGGACCGGGGCGCGTTGGGGTGTGTCGGTGGTGAACACCGGGGGCGCGCCGACGCTGGCCGAGGAGCGCGATGTGGCGCAGAACGCGGCCAAGGCAGAGGCGATGGAAAACCCGCTGGTGCAGGCGGTGATGCTGGCGTTTCCGGGGGCGAAAATCTCTGAGATCAGGACGGCAGAGGCGATGGCGGCGAGTGCCGCGATCGAGGCTTTGCCGGAAGTAGAAGACGAATGGGATCCGTTCGAGGACAGCTAAGGAGTTGATATGCTAAAAGGTTTGGGCGGCATGGGCGATATGGCCAGGATGATGAAGGCCGCGCAGGAAATGCAGGGCAAGATGGCCGAGTTGCAAGAAGAAATGGCCCGCACCGTGGTCGTCGGTGAGGCGGGCGCGGGGCTGGTGAAAGCGCGGGCGACCTGCAAAGGCGAAGTGACCGGGCTGGATATTGACCCGTCTATTCTGGTCGCCTCGGAGAAGGAAGTGGTCGAAGATCTGATCCTTGCCGCGATCAAGGATGCGCAGAACAAGGGTCAGGCCCGCAATATGGTCGAGATGCAGAAGATGACGCAAGCACTTGGTCTGCCTGCGGATTTCAAGCTTCCGATCTAGGGGAACCTTGCCTGAATGGAGCAATCCCGCGACATTGAAACGCTGATCGAGCTGATGGCGCGGCTGCCGGGGCTGGGGCCACGGTCGGCACGGCGCGCGGTGTTGGCACTGCTGAAAAAGCGTGGGGCGCTGATGGCCCCTCTGGCACAGGCGATGGCGACGGTGGCGCTGACGGCGAAGGATTGCACGATCTGCGGCAATATCGGCACCCGTGAAATCTGCCCGATCTGCAGCGACGAGACCCGCGCCAATGGTGAGATTTGCGTGGTCGAGGATGTTTCGGACCTCTGGGCGATGGAACGCGGCGGCGCGTTCAAGGGCCGTTATCATGTGCTGGGCGGCACGCTTTCGGCTTTGGATGCGATTGGGCCGGAGGAGTTGGGCATCCCCCGGCTGGTGGACCGTGCAGCGGGGGCCAAGGAAATAATTCTGGCGCTGAATGCGACGGTGGATGGCCAAACCACCGCGCATTACATCGCCGATGCGCTGGCCGGGCTTTCGGTGCAGATCACGTCGCTGGCGCAGGGCGTGCCGATTGGCGGCGAGTTGAACTACCTTGACGATGGCACGATTGGTGCTGCCTTGCGGGCGCGGCGCAGCTTTTGACCCTGTTTTGCATCCTATCTTAAACCTGCTTCACAACCATACCGCGCTTTCGCCGTATTCCCGCCATATTCCGGTTCTTAATTGGGTTGACCGATAGGCGGAGGGCGTGATGGCCGTTGTTTCAATGATTGCAGGCGGAATGCTCGGGTTTTTCTCGGCTATGTTCAGTCTGGTCGCCTTGAACGTCAGCTGGATGACCGCCCTGGGGTTGTGGAGCGGTATTGGCTGCGCGGTCGCAGCCCTGCTGTTGGGGTGTGCTATGTGGCCCCGCCGCAAAGCCGTCGAGATGGCCCGGACAGAACACGCCTAGTGCGCAGTTTTTTCTTGATCTGTGGCCAGAGTCGCTCCTAACTTATCTTGCGACGTTATTTCTCTGCGATCTCTGTCTCCGATTTCGGCCACAGCATTCGACAAAGGCTGACTGCGCCAAGCCGCCGCAATCTCGCGGGCGGCACTGCTAAAGGAGACATCACGATGGCTAAGGGCACCGTGAAATGGTTCAATGAAACAAAAGGCTTCGGCTTTATCGCCCCGGAAGGCGGCAAGAAGGACGTGTTCGTGCACATCTCGGCGCTGGAGCGTGCTGGTCTGCGCTCGCTGAAAGATGGCCAGCCGGTCACTTTTGATATCGAAGCGGGCCGCGATGGCCGCGAATCGGCGACCAATCTGGCGCTGGCCTGAACCGAAAGCCTTGAACTTGAGGTCAGGGGCTGACTGAGATTTGCAAGGGGCGCATCCCGGATGCGCCCCTTTTGTATTGAATCGGCGCCCTGATCGCCATTGACGATCAGGGCGGATTTGATCGCAAACCTACATCAGGCGCATGGCGAGCCGGTCGCGCAGCGCATGTTCAAAGCCAACCCGCAGCGAGATGCCCGAGGTGGGCGCGCGCAGCACCACAGCCTCACCGCGTTCCTCGGGGAATTCTTGCGCGGTGCATTCTTTTGACACCAAAATAACCGGCACCCGCCGCGCCACATCCACCAGCAGCGCATGGGCGCGGCGCCCCGCCGCCAGCCCGCCAAACGCATCACAGTCAATCACGCAAAGCCCATAACCGGCCGGGTCTTCAATCACCGCTTCCAGACCCACAAACAGATCATCAGTCATTTCCACCTTGCCACCAAGACCCGCAAGTCGGTGTGGCAATGGGCTGCCATCTTGGCTTTGGCTGACCAGCATCACCCGGATGCCGAGCCCCACAGGAGAGGCGCTGTGCTGTTCTAGTGACCGAATGACTTGCACGATTGTTCCCCTAAACATGGCAGGCGGTCTGCGGCTTGTTTGGATCAGGTGTAGCGGGCGGTTGCGGCGGAATTAGGCGGGCAATAGGACATTCTTTGGTGAATTGTGGCGGTGATTGGGCGTTGAACCCGCAGGCTTTGCCCGTCATGATCGCGTTAAACGCACCGGGATTTCTCACATCATGCCAGCGCCAGATTACCAAAGCCTTATCGACGCCGCGACCTGGGACTTTATTCGCGACAGTGAGGCGTCTTATCCGCCGGACACCGCCAGCCTGACCATCGCCGATCAACGCCGGATCTATGATGCGATGTGCGCCAAGTTTCATCGCAGCTATCCGGCAGGGGTGGTGGCGGAAGATCGGGTGATCTCAGGCGTGCCATGCCGGGTGTATGCGGGGCCAAAATCTTCGGAGACAGCACCCAAGGTGGTTTACCTGCATGGCGGTGGCTATGTGGTGGGCGGTTTGCACAGCCATGACGACGTTTGCGCCGATATCCGTGCGGTGACGGACTTGCAGGTGGTGGCGGTGGATTACCGCCTGTCGCCCGAGCATCTGCATCCGGCGGCGTTTGAGGATGCACGCGCGGTGGTGCAGGCTCTGCCGGGGCCGCTGGTGCTGGTGGGGGATTCTGCAGGAGGCAATCTGGCAGCGGCGGTCGGTCATGCCTTGCGGGGCGAGGCGAGGATTTTGGGACAGGTGCTGATCTATCCCGGTTTGGGCGGCGACCGCAGCAAGGGCAGCTACCTCGCGCATGCCATCGCACCGATGCTGACGCTGGCGGATGTAGAGTTTTACGCGGGCATCCGGCATGGCGGAGTTGAAGTGCAGGGCGATGCAACCGTGGCCCCGTTGCAGGATAGCGATTTCTCTGGCCTGCCGCCCACCGTGGCGATTGCGGCGGAATGTGATCCTTTGGCCGATGATGCGCATGAGTATGCGGCAGCGATCCGGGCCGCTGGCGGTCAGGCGGTGTCGTTCACAGCCCCCGGCATGGTGCATGGCTATCTGCGCGCGCGCGTCACGGTGCCTCGGGCGGCGGCATCCTTCACCGAAATATGCACCGCAATCAGCGCCTTGGCGCAAGGCCGCTGGCCCTATGGAGAGACCCAATGAACGCACATGCCAATATCACCCACTGGGCCGAGCGCGTCGATATGGCCGCTGCCTTCCGCTGGAGCGTCAAGCTGAACCTGCATGAAGCAGTATCCAACCACTTCAGCCTTGCGGTAAATCCCGAAGGCAGCAAATTCCTGATGAACCCGAATATGCGCCACTTTGGCAGGATCACCGCGTCGAGCCTGTTGGAAATCGACGCCAACGATCCCAGCACGATGAACCGCCCGGATGCGCCGGACCCGACCGCTTGGGGGCTACATGGCTCAATCCATCGCGCCCTGCCACATGCGCGCTGCGTGATGCATGTACATTCGATCCATGCGACGGTGTTGGCAAGTTTGGCCGACAGCTATCTGCCCCCCATCGATCAGAACTCGGCGATGTTTTTTGGGCGACAAGTGGTGGATGCCGATTACGGCGGCATGGCGTTTGAGGAGGAAGCCGCGCGCTGCGTCCAGCTTTTGGCTGATCCGAAAATCACCACGATGATCATGGGCAATCATGGCGTTCTGATCATCGGCCAAACGGTGGCGGATGCCTTCAACCGGCTGACCTATTTCGAGCGCGCAGCTGAGACCTACATTCGCGCCCTGCAAACCGGGCGCGCATTGCGGGTGCTGTCCGATGCGGTGGCCGAGAAAACCGCTGGCGAATGGGACAGCTACCCTGGCTATGCCGAGGCACATCTGCGCGAGATCAAGACGCTGCTGGATGAAGAAGGTGCGACCTACGCCAGCTAAGGACGGAATTCGCGCGAATTCCGTCTACGATTTTCGCGCGAAAATCGCCTATGCGGTGAAGAAGGCTTTGGCTTTCATACTGGTGGGGACGGGCACGCCCATCCGCGTCAGGATCGACGGTGCCAGCGCCAACTGGTCGAGCACCACGTCCGGGCTGGGCATTTCGGAATCGCCAAAATAGTAAAACCCGAAATCCTGCTGCAATTCACCCGTGCCGCCATGATGGCCGCGCGCGTCTTGGCCGTGGTCTGCGGTGACGATCACCTCATAGCCCGCCGCGCGCCATCGGTGCAGAAACGGCGCCAGCATCGCATCCATCACATAGCAGGCATGGTCCATTTCCTCGCAATCGTGGAAAAACCGATGGCCCATGCTGTCGAGCGTGCAGGTGTGCAGGATCCCGTAGTCGATGCCTTTGACCTCGCACAGCCGGGTCAGCGTTGCGAACAGATCCACATCCGAGGGCGTCATCTGATTGATGTTGCCGTAGCCGGTCATGGTGTGGAAACGGCCATGGGTGATCGGACCTGCGGGTTCGTCATATTCAATGTCACGCACCACATCGAACGGCGCGCGGTTGAACAATTCCGACCAGAAACTGTGGGTCACAGCCCCAGTCTTGCGGCCAGCTTTGCTGAGTTCCGAGAAGATATCCGGTTGCTCCAACCGATACACCGCCTCATTGCCCCAGACCCGATGCTGTTGCGGCGGAACACCGGTGTGGATTGAGGCATAACACGAAGCCGAAGTCGAGGGCAGCGTGGCGCGCATCCGCCAAACCCGCGCCTCGCCCGCCGCGACCCAACCTTCGAGGTTGCCAAACAGGCGGCGCCAGTTGCGGTAGGGCACGCCGTCTAGGAGGATCAGCAGCAGTTTACGCATTTTATAACTCCGGCCCGGCGGAGATGTCGAAGCCTCCGGCGGGGATATTTAGGCCAATGTGAAAGCCTCGGGTTCGGGCTTTAGTTGCCGCCACTTTCCATCTTGCGCGATTGCAGGACTTCTTCCAACCAGCCGAGTTTCATCTCGGGCACCGAGGACAACAGCAGGTCGGTGTAATCATCAAACGGTGGCGTCAGCACGTCAGTTTTGCTGCCGTAGCGCACGACTTGGCCGCGATACATCACCGCGATTTTGTCGGCGATGGCTTTGACGGTGGCAAGGTCGTGGGTGATGAACAGATAGGCGACGCCCTCGCGGGCTTGCAGGGCCAGCAGCAGTTTCAGGATGCCGTCAGCCACCAGCGGATCGAGTGCGCTTGTTACTTCATCGCAGATGATGAGCTTGGGTTTGGCGGCCAAGGCGCGGGCGATGCAGACGCGCTGCTTTTGGCCACCGGAAAGCTCTGCCGGGTAGCGGTCGATAAAGCCCGCGCCCATTTCGATTTCTTCCAGAAGTTCCTGAATGCGCTTGCGTTTCGCGTCACCTTTCAGGCCGAAGTAGAACTCCAATGGTCGCCCGATGATGGTGCCAACGGTCTGGCGCGGGTTCATCGCCGTATCGGCCATTTGGTAGATCATCTGCAACTCGCGGAGATCATCCTTGGAGCGGGAGGCAAGATCGGGCGACAAAGTGCGGCCCGCAAAGGTGATGCGACCTTGGGCTGCGGGCAAAAGGCCAGTGATCACACGGGCGAGCGTGGATTTGCCCGAGCCACTTTCGCCGACCACGGCAAGGGTTTGGCCTGCCGACAGATCGACGGTGACGTTCTTCAACACGTCGAAATTCGTGCCTTTGTAGCGAGCGGTGATATTGGCGACCGACAGCACCGGGGCGGTATCGGCTTTTTCAACATGGTCAATCGAGCGCACCGACACCAAAGCCTGCGTGTAGGCCTGCTGCGGCGCGTTGATGATCTGATCGGTTGTGCCGTATTCCACCTTTTTGCCGCCGCGCAGCACGAGGATATCATCGGCCACCTGCGCCACCACGGCAAGATCGTGGGTGATATACAAAGCCGCCACCCCGGTATCACGGATTGCGGCTTTGATCGCCACCAACACGTCGATTTGCGTCGTCACGTCCAGCGCGGTGGTGGGTTCGTCAAACACCACAAGATCGGGCTTCGGGCACAAAGCCATCGCCGTCATCGCGCGTTGCAACTGGCCGCCAGAGACTTGGTGCGGATAGCGGTTGCCGAAAGTTTCCGGGTTCGGCAGGCCGAGTTTGCGGAACAGATCGACCGCGCGGGCTTCGGCTTCCGCCCGTGTCATCAGTTTGTGGTGCAGTGAGGTTTCAATCACCTGCTCCATCAGCCGCTTGGCCGGGTTGAACGCGGCAGCGGCCGATTGCGCGACATAGGTGACTTCACGGCCCCGCAAGGCGCGCAGGGCACTGGGTCCAGCGCTGCGAATATCGCGCCCGTTCAACATCACCTGACCACCTGCCAGACGAGCCCCGCCGCGTGCAAAGGCCATCGCCGACAACCCGATGGTGGACTTCCCCGCCCCGGATTCGCCGATCAGGCCCAACACTTTGCCCTGCTCGACCGACACCGACACATCATCTACCAGCACCACATTGCGCGGCGCCTCGCCCGGCGGATACGAGGTGGCCTCGATCCGCAGGTTCTTGATTTCCAACAGATTGGTTTTCACTTGATCAAGCACCGCGACCGCCTTTCAAGCTGGTGGTGCGCGACAGCACCCAATCCGCCACCAGATTCACCGAGATTGCCAATGCCGCAATCGCAATCGCCGGGGCCAAGGCGGCTGGGATACCATAGACCAGACCGGCGGAGTTTTCCTTCACCAAGCCGCCCCAATCCGCCAACGGCGGCTGCACACCAAGGCCAAGGAAGGACAGGGTGGAAATGAACAGCACCGCGAAGATAAACCGCAGGCCGAGTTCGGCGACCAGTGGCGACAGAGCGTTGGGCAGGATTTCCGAGAAGATGATCCAGCCTTGTTTCTCACCGCGCAACCGCGCCGCCTCGACGTAATCCATCACGGTGATATCGACGGCCACGGCACGCGACAGTCGGAACACCCGCGTCGCGTCCAAGAACCCCATCACCAGGATCAGGTTCAGCGTGGTCACATCCACCGCCGTCAGGATCACCAGCGACAGGATCAGCGTCGGGATCGCCATGATCAGGTCGATGAATCGCGACAGGGCCTGATCGACCCACCCGCCCGCCGTCGCCGCCAGAAAGCCCAGCACCGAACCGGTGACAAACGACAGGATCGTCGAACAGGTGGCGACGAAAATCGTCACCTGCGCGCCGTATATCATCCGGGTCAGCAGATCGCGACCAATCGAATCGGTGCCAAGCCAATGCGCCGCCGAGATCGGATCCCAGACCCCGCCGACCAGTTCATCCATCTGATAGGGCGCAATCAGTTGCGCGAAGATGGCGACGAAAAAGAAGCCTCCGGTCAGGATCAGACCGAGCAAGGCGGAAAGCGGAATACGCCTCATTTCGGGTGCCTCAATCTTGGGTTGGCAAGGATAGACACCACATCGGCCAAGATGTTCAGCCCGATGTAGACGGCGGCAAAGATCATGCCGCAGGCCTGCACCACGGGCAGATCGCGCTTGGTGACGTGATCGACCAGATATTGACCCATGCCGGGATAGACGAACACCACCTCAACCACGACAACACCGACCACCAGATAGGCAAGATTCAGCATCACCACATTGATCACCGGGGCGATGGCGTTGGGGAAAGCGTGCCGCCAGATCACCGTCAAAGGCGACAGGCCTTTCAACTCCGCCGTCTCGATATAGGCCGATTGCATCACGTTCAGAATCGCGGCCCGCGTCATCCGCATCATATGCGCCAGCACTACCATCACCAGAACGATGACGGGCAGGATGATTGCGCCCAGCCGTTCAAACACCCCCATGCCGGGAAACACCATCGACATGGCGGGGAACAGTTGCAGCTTCACGGCGAGGAAATACAGCACCAGATAGCCCGCCACAAACTCGGGCAGGCTGATCGTGGCCAGCGTGACGCCCGAGATCAGCCGATCTGGCCAGCGCCCGTTATAACGCGCCGCCAAAAGCCCCAGCAGGATCGCCAATGGCACTGAGATCAGCGCCGCCCAGAATGCCAGAAACAGCGTATTGCCGAGACGCGCGCCCACCGACTTGGCGATATCCTCGCCGTTGGTCAGAGCCACCCCCATATCCCCGGTCACAAAGCCATAGAGCCAATGGCCATAGCGCCAGAGCACCGGCTCATTCAGCCCCATTTTCTCGCGCAGGTTGGCGAGAGACTCCGGCGTGGCGGATTGGCCCAACATGGCTTGGGCGGTATCGCCCGGCAAAGCCTCAACGCCGAAAAAGATCAGCGCCGAGACGGCCAGCATCAGCAGCAGACCCAGCGCCAAACGCTGGGTCACGAGTTTTACAACCGGATGCATGGCAACGGTCAGGTGTTCAGCCAGCACTTGGCAAGTGCGCGACCGTTCATCAACTCGCCATTCGGATCAGGCTGCCAACCGCCGACTTCATCGCGCTTGGCCTCGACGAAATCGTTGAACATCGGGCAGATCAGGCCGCCATTGTCGCGCAGATTGTTCGCCAGTTCCGAATACATCGCCTTGCGCTTGGTCTCATCCAATTCAGCGCGCGCGCCAATCAGCGTGGCGTCGAATTTCGGATCCTTGAACTTGGTGTCGTTCCAGTCGGCGGTGGACAGATAAGCGGTCGAATACATCTGATCCTGCACTGGCCGGCCGCCCCAATAGCTGGCGCAGAACGGGGCGACGTTCCAGATGTTCGACCAATAGCCATCATCCGGCTCGCGCTTGATTTCCAGCGGGATACCGGCGGCATTGGCCGATTGCTGGAACAATTGTGCCGCTTCAATCGCACCAGGGAAAGCCCCCGCCGCGACTTGCAGAATGATCGGCGAGCCATCATGGCCGGATTTCTTATAGGCTTCCGTCGCCGCCGCTGCATCATATTCGCGTTGCGGGATGGTGTCGTCAAACAGCGGGTAAGCCGCATTGATCGGGAAGTCATTGCCGCGCGAACCCAGACCGCCCAGGATCTTGTCGACCATTTCCTGACGGTTGACCGACAGCTTCAGCGCCATACGAAGATCGTTGTTGTCAAACGGTGCCTTGTCGCAATGCATGATAAAGACATAGTGACCACGCCCCGCAACGGATTGAATCGAGATGCCCGGCGCACCTTTCAGCAGTTCGACAATCTTCGGATCGACCCGGTTCATCATGTGGATCTGGCCTGCCTGAAGCGCCGAGGTGCGCGCGGTGCTGTCGTTGATCACAATGATCTCGACCTCATCGGCATGGCCCATGGTGCTGTCGAAATAATTCGCGTGCTTGGCGAAGGTGTGGCGCACGCCCGGTTCGTTGGCGACGATCTTGTAGGGGCCAGCGCCTATACCTGCGGTGGGATTATCGACGCCGCCACCGGGTTGGATCACCAGATGGTAATCGGCCATCAGGAACGGCAAGTCGGCATTGCCTGAGGCCAGCTTCAGCGTGACCATGTCACCCTCGGCTGTCATCTCGATGATGTCTTTGACGATGCCCAAAGCGCCCGACTGCGATTTTTCATCGGTGTGACGCTTCAACGTTGCTACGACGTCATCGGCGGTGACGGTCTTGCCATCGTGATATTCGACGCCCTTGCGGATTTTGAACTTCCACTCTTTCGCATCGGGCGAGGACGAGATTTCTTCGGCAATGCGGTAGTCGATCTCGCCCTTGGCGTTCACATCAACCAGCATCTCGCCCCATGTCATGTTGACCATGAACGGCACTTCCGATGCCGCCAGCGCCGGATCGAGCGAGTTGGTGCTCTCGCCGCCTTGCATGCCTGCGCGCAGCAGGCCGCCCTTTTTCGGTTCTTCGGCCCGCGCAGCCGAGGCGAGCAGGGTCGAGGCCAAAGCCGCGGACACGCCCAAAGCCCCCGCGCGACCGACAAATTCGCGCCGGCTCATCAGGCCTTTGGCGGCGCGGGCAAGCAGATAGTTCAGTTCATTCGACATTGTGGTCTCCCTGAAGTGGCCCCGGTTTTGCGGGCCGTTTTTTGTTGATTTCCCAATCAGTAACCCGTGCATTTCCGTTCTGGCAACGATTCTTGCCAGTGCTGGGTTAAACAAATCGGCGTGGCACTTGGTCGTCATAGTGGCGTTCAAACACCTTGGTATCGCCTTCCCAAGCGGTCAGGCTGGCTTTCAGATGCAGATGGGTGGCGGTGGCGGTCATCTCCGCCCAAGCATTTGTTTTTACATACCAATCACCCCGAGATTGCCGCTGCTCCCATGTATGGACAGCGCGCGCAGACAGAGGATCATCGGGGTGGATTTCCCACAGCTCCGTCATAGACTCACCGGTGCAAAGCCCGTGGGAAAGGTTCTCTACATCGCCCAGATCATCGCTGATCACCAAGGCGGTGGCGCCGGAAAGTAGGTCAGTTTCAATTTTGCGCGTGGTTTTGCCCGCCCGCAGCACGCGATGCGCCCAAGGCTTTGCCGCCTCTGGCGTGGGTGGGGTCCATTCGTTTTCACTGCCCTCATGTACCGGCAGATCAAGACGGCCCGCGGTCACGATCAGTGTCGCAGCTCTGGGCGAGGGCCACAGGAACGGCCAATAGGTCGTCGAAAGCGCCAGCCGCAGATGATGTCCCGTGGCCAGCCGATACGCCATCTGGTCAATGCTGAATTCCACCTCCACCGACTGCCCCAAGGGCATTGGTGCGGGGTCTTCCATGCTGTCACGGTGGCACAGGTTCAGCATGCCATGCGCGATCCGCACCGATGATCCATCTGGGGCGACATCGCACAGTCGCGCCACCACGAAGCCCAAAGGCTGATCGCTGGACAGCGTCAGACTCAACCGCGCCGCGCCCAGCAGATCCAGCGGAGCCGCCAGAACCGCGCCATCGAAGCACACCGAGAGCGCATCATCACTCGCCTGATCCCCCGGCATCTCGGCATTCAATCCCATCGGGAAAAACTCGCCCGTGTGCATGCCCAACTGCTGCGAGGTGTTCACCGAGGTCGAGAAAGCTTGGGCATCCTCTGCGCACAATGTTCCGCCGGAGGGTGAAGCGCTCTCGCTAGCCCCAGCGCCAAGCGCCAACACCTGCCGCGAGACACGCGGGCTTGGCCAAGACGCCTCCGCCACCCAATGCCCGGCCCGATGCTTGGCCGATGCATCCGGCGCCTCCGAATGGATCATATACGCCCGATACGCCGGATCATTCTCCGCGCCATTCTCAATGCCCTTCAACCAGCGATCCCACCAGCGCAGCGCCACCTGCAAAAACCCGATTGCAGGGCCGGGAACGGCGGTATGCGGATATTGATGCACCCAAGGCCCGATAATCCCCTGCACCGGGGCAGGCACATTCTCGACCAGATGCGCCACGGTGTTCATGTAATTGTCCGCCCAGCCGCCCCAAGACAGCACAGGCACCGTCATCCGGCTGTAGTCCTCGGACACCGAGCCATGCTTCCAATAGTCGTTCTTTTCTTGCATCTCGGCCCAGCGCGGCGCGAGCCATGGCTCATTCTCCAAACGCTTCAACCACTGCTCACGCCAGTCGGGCCGCAGCACCGGGTCCGAAGGCCTGCTGGAATAAGACAGCATCACCGCCGCCCATCCAAAGTTCTCGCCCAGCAAACAACCGCCCTTATAGTGGATATCATCGGCAAAACGGTCGGTGGTCGAGCACACCGACATCACAGCCTTCAACGCCGGAGGCTGCAAGAACGCTGTCTGCAAACAGTTAAACCCGCCCCAGCTCTTGCCCATCATACCGACCGCGCCCGAGCACCATTCCTGCCCAACCAGCCATTCAATCACCTCACAGGCGTCGGCGAGTTCCTGAATGGTGTATTCATCCGTCATCAGACCTTCTGAATCGCCATTGCCGCGCATATCGACGCGGACGCAGGCATAGCCATGCCCTGCCACATAGGCATGCATCATCTCATCACGCGGCAAAGTGCCGTCGCGCTTGCGGTAGGGGATGTATTCCAAAACTGCAGGCACGGGCCCCGCACCTTCGGGCCGCCACACCCGCGCCGACAAGCGGCAGCCGTCGGAAAGCACGATGGCCATGTCGGGATCATCGCTGATTGCAAAGGGAAACTCGGTTACAATTTTCATGTCAGATCCCTGATGCGCTGCGCGCGTATCAGGCGACGCTAAGGTGTTGAAATCCGTCCTTCAAGCGGCGCTTTAGACCCCGTTTGCGACCTCATGTCACATTCGCGTCAAATGCCCCCTTGCAAGGCAAACCCAAGCGCGGCACCA